>JAHBZQ010000002.1 GCA_019635355.1 Rhizobacter sp.
TAAAGTTCATCAACCCCGCGGAGATGTTCCAAACCAGTGGTACGGAAAACAGGGGCAGGTCATCGTGAGTTCCCAGATCTGAAGTTTGTAGTTGACAGGCGTACGGACAACTACAATCAACAGCGCGGCCGCGAGCAAATTCTATATGATGAGAATCCAAGCGCAGCAGCGGAAAACGGTGGATTCAACATGATTCAACCCATAAGTCCAAAGAACAAGAAAAGAAAGAGGTATCTTCGTGCAGGACGAGCAATCACATGAGGAAGCCACGAGTCGACGGCGGGTCGGTCTTCTTGGTGCCATTGCAGCCAGCAGGGTTTGCCATGGGGGTCCTTGTTCATTGGCCGAGAAGTGGAATCGCAGTCGTAGCCTTCTTTGGCCCCAAACTCAAAGACGAATCGGACCTGATAATCTCGCAGCTAAGCTTGAGCTCAGCATTATGGGTTTGCCAGTGCGGGGACTCTAAACTGCGCAGTGGTCGCTGGCCGTTTGTGGGCGCGCTCCCGAACTGGCAGGCGGAGCCGTGGTCAATTACAAAATTTTCACGAATGCATGATGACCCCGGGTTGCGCTTTGTCACTGAGTTTGATGCGTCGTTCCGGACTCTCTCGGAAAGGCTTGTACCGGCCAGTCAAGCTTCAGACCTTCCCGAGGATGCGCTCTACGGCTCTGGCCTAGTTGAGGCCAAACTCTCAGCACTACTCTCATAGGAACGGCTTTTGAGTATCACGGGCCGCCGCTTTCAATCTGGAGTTCAGGTGATGAATCTGCCCTTGGCACATACCAGCCTGATCGCGTAGGTGTGTAAGGTCGTGGTCTTGGGTCAAGTCAAGTCAGTCGATGCAGACATTCCAAATGACGGATGTCCGCGCAGATCGAGCTTTGACCCAGGGCTGGAAGCCGGTTTCCGATGAAGCAGCCTGTGGCCAGTTGTAGCTGCTTGCTCCTTTCGATGGTTCACATGGCCGGTTCGCGCCGCACCTAGACCCCCCTTCGCAAAGCCAGCGTTGCTAGGATGGTCCACCACGCATGCAGCCCAATTACCGCGAACCACCCAATCATTGTCGGCCACTGCCAGTCTATGCTCAGCTCAAGTCCAATGAGGCCGCCTTCTAGGAGGGATAGCAAGATATAGCTGTGTGCGATGTAGAACACAGAATCGGATATGCGCTGAATCTCAAATTTTTGCTTGCTTCGCGGGTAGGTCTTTAAGGCAAAAAGCAGCAACCACGACAGCGGCCAGTAGAGAAAGCCAATTCCGTACGTGAATGCTATCGTCGCCAAGGACCGGGGGAGCCATTGAAGTTGAGAGATATCTGAGTACGCCCAGACCTCCAGAGCTAGCGCGGAGAACACTAGCAGTTCAATGAGGCGTCTCTGGATCCAGTTTATCCAACGAAACTCCTTCTTTGTGTGGATCATTTGCACGAGTTCCTTTTGATGGTAGACCTCACGCAGATAACTCGTCGATCGTTGCGTATTGCCCGAGTTAGTGCGTCGCCAATTGCGATGCGATCGCTCATGTTTGCGAAATCTATGTCGCGACCCAGGCTTCTCCTAACCTGATCGATTATCATTGCGTATGCGCGGTCCGTCAGATTCGCTGCCCCGGAGTTCAAGTTGAAGTTTGCGCTCCCTACAACGCTGCTGTAGAGGGCTTTGTTGTCCCCTCTTAGATTGTCTAGGGCATCCTGTACCAAGTTCTGCTCAAATCGAACCACCTGATTAGTCGGCCCTGAACAACCCCAGAGCCCTTGCCGTTGCTTGCTTTCCGGGCGATTGCCGATGGTGTGAGTTGCAGGATTGAGGCCCAATTGCTCTCGGTTCCGTGCAAACTGCACCGAGGTTGCCGATGGGTCCGAAGCCCCGACAAGACGCCGCCGAGCAGGACTTGTTCCGGATGGAACTGGTCAACCTGATCGATCAACGGCATGAACTGGTCAAGCTCGCCGCACTGATCGACTGGCCGGCCTTCGAGCAGGCCTGGGGCCCCAAGTTCGAATCCACCACCGGCCGGCCTGCGCTGCCCACGCGGCTGATGGCCTCGCTGCTGTACCTGAAGCACACGTTCGCGTTGTCGGATGAGGACGTGGTCGAGCGCTGGATCGAGAACCCGTATTGGCAGCACTTCAGCGGGCAGCGCTACTTCCAGCATGAACTGCCCTGCGACCCGTCGAGCCTGGTGCGCTGGAGGCAGCGCATTGGCGAAGAAGGCTGCGAGTGGCTGCTGGAGCACAGCATCAAGGCGGCGATGTCGGCCGGCGTGATGAAGCGGCAGAGCCTGAGCACCGTCATCGTGGACACCACGGTGCAGCCCAAGGCCATTGCGCACCCCACCGACAGCCGGCTGCTGAACCGGGCCAGAGAGCAGCTGGTGGCTGCGGCGCAGGACGCTGGCATCGAGCTGCGCCAGAGCTACGCGCGGGTGGGCAAGACCGCCGAAGCCCAGGCCGGCCGCTATGCTCACGCCCAGCAGTGGCGCCGCATGCGCCGCGAGGTGAAGAAGCTGCGCACCTGGCTGGGCCGCGTGATCCGCGACGTGCAGCGCAAGACGGGCGAGATCACCGGCGTACTGAAGACCCGCATGGAGACCGCGCAGCGGCTGCACGCCCAGCAGCGGGACTCCAAGAACAAGCTGTACGCGCTACATGCCCCTGAGGTCGAGTGCATCGCCAAGGGCAAGGCCAGGACGCCGTACGAGTTCGGTGTGAAGACCTCCGTGGCCGTGACGGCCAAAGAAGGCGTGGTGGTGGGCATGCGCTCGATGCCCGGCTCACCGTACGACGGCTACACGCTGCACAGTCAGCTGGAGCAGGTGGAGATCCTCACGGGGGTGAAGCCCGCCATGGCGCTGGCCGACCGCGGCTACCGGGGTGTGCAGCCGCCTGACGGAACCAGGCTGCTGCTGAGCCACACGCGGGGGCTGCCCAAGGCGCTGAAGAAGCTGCTCAAGCGCCGTCAGGCCATCGAGCCCACCATCGGCCACATGAAGACCGACGGGTTGCTGGCGCGCAACTGGCTCAAAGGCAGCGACGGCGACGCCTTCCACGCGGTGCTGTGCGGTGCCGGACACAACCTGCGGCTGATCCTGGCGCACCTGCGGGTGCTTGTCTTGGCATTGATCGTTCTGACGCGCTACGCGATGAACGCGCTCCTGGCGGTCTGGCCGGATGCGATCGCTGCTCGCACGCGCCTACTGCGCCCAGCCGCCGTTCTGGCCTCGGCTTGAACGGGTTGTTCAGGGCAGACTAGGTCGTGATACGGCTGGCCGCGACCGAATCGTCATCACCGCCTCGCAAGGGAACCCGTCGCCCATTCCGCCGGAGCGACTCGGTGCCTGGTGGCGCGCCGCAGGTGTCGCGCCGTCCAAGGTCGCCGCCGACTACTACCGCTTCCAGCTGCTGACCGGGTGCCGAGGCGGCGAGATCCACGGCAACAAGCGCCACGGGTACGAGCCCATCAAGGTCGGCGATGTTGACTGCAAAGGCGGCAAGCTCGTGCTTCGAGACACGAAGAATCGCAGCGACCACAAGTTGCTGTTGTCTCGCCAGGCACTCGAGATCGCGCAGCGGTACTGCGCCGGCAGAAAGCCGGAGGATCCCCTGTTCCCTATCGTTGACGCACGCAAGACGCTTTCATGGATCAACGCTCGGGCCGAGACCTCAGTTCAAGGGCATGGTCTGCGAGCTACTTTTGCGAGCATTGCCGAGGAGCTGGTTTCCGGCGGTGCACTCAAGCGCATGCTGAACCATTCTGCAGGTGGGGATGTCACGCTGGGTCACTACGTCGGCAAGAGCGAGGCGCAGCTGCGGGCTGCATGGCAGACCGTGGCTGATTTCATCGAGGCCACCGCCGCTGCTGAGGCGGATCCAAAGCCTTCGCCCTCGGCCCGAAAGGGAGAGCTGCAAGGCCGTCGCCGACGTACGAATGCGTCAACTCCAACTCGAGCTGTCGTCGTCGCGGCCGACTGAGGTAGCGCCAATGGGTCGGCAAACGAGAGGCTGTGTCGGCGCATCGACTGACAACGGTCGCTCGACATGCAAACGCAGCCGGCTGAACTCGACCCCGAGCGGTCCGTCGATGGTTCAGATGGGTCGCCGCTTAGCAGCCCTCCATGAAGCCTCGAATACTCGACCTTGTTGCCCAAAGCTCGTCAAGGCCTCATCGTTCACGCGGTCGCTGCGGAAGTCACACGCACGCGATGGCTCGAGCTCGTCGGCTCCACATCAAACCTTACCGGCAGGAACTGCTCGATCACCCCGATGTTGGTCGTGGCATGTTCAGTCAGCTCGGTGCAGGTGAAAGACGCCGCGCCGCCTCGTTCTACGACGGCGAGTGCCAACGGCAACATCCACTGATCCGCCAGATGCTGGCCCAGCGCGCCTTCGCTCGCTTGGTAGGCCTTGACCTCCTTGACCAAGGCGCCCGCCACCTGCTCTGCGCTCACGCCCTTCTCACCGAAAACGGTGACGACCTCACTCACATGCGCATAGGCAATCGTGGCCAACAGTGCATTGCCAGGGCCCTCGTTCTGCCGCACTGCCGGCGTGCGGAGCTGCTCACCCGACCAACCCAGCACGCGCGCCAGTGCCGCGAGTTCACGGACCGCCACGGAACTCGGCAAGGCCGGCGCGAAGCACTCTGCATACGCCTCCTGCACCGGACCGCGATCCGTCAGGTCGAAGGGCTGAAGACCTCCGGCAGCCGGCTGCACCAATGCTGAAACCTCGCCCCCGCCGGCCGGATAGAAGCCCAGCCGACGCAGTTCCAGATCGAGACCCACACCGAGGCGCCGCAGCAATGGCGCGAAGCTGCGCTCCAGGAAGTGGAACGGCGGTGCCATCGGGTTATGGGTGCCGCCACTGAGTGCCACCCGGCTGGACTCAGTGCACAGCATCAGCGCTGGCAACACCGTCTGTAGGACGAGGGTGCAGCTGCCAGCCGTGCCGACATTGAAGGCATAGTCGCCCGAGCGCACTGGGCCGGGCTCGAAGACCAAAGTCTGCGAGCCGAGTTCCGCACCTTCCACCTTCGCGCCGCAGACGGCCACAGCCGCCTGCACGCAGGTCAGGTGCTGGCGCATCAATCCAGGCTTCGGACGCTTTGCGCGAATGCGTTGGATCGCCATCGGCCGGCCCGTGCACATCGACAGCGCCAGGCTCGTGCGCAGGATCTGGCCGCCGCCTTCGCCGGTCGAGCCATCGAGTTCAATCAGTTCCATTCTTCTCTCGTTCATTCTTCTGGACCGTCTCGTACAGAAACGCGTCAAGCATCGAGGTCTCCGGTCGAGACGCATCTGCGACCATCTGTGCGCCAGCAGCCGCGAGCTCGCTCTCGATAAGGTCGTGGATGCCCACCCATCGCGGACTCGTCGCGGCTTCACCGGCACGCATCTTCACTTCGAGCAGTCGGTTGATCTCGTCGAGCAGCACACGATCGTCGAGCGTGGCCTCCGCCAATGCAGCAAAGCGCATCGGCGGCACACCTCGCCCGTCGCGAATCCACCGAGCCGCCAACAGCGGGCGCAGCACGTAGAGGTACTTCTTGTAGCGAACCTCTTCCCCGCGCAGGTGCTCGCGGAAGTTCTTCTTCGCCATCGACACGTAGTGGTGGTAGCCACGCACGGCCGAGAAGCCGTCTTCCGCCAGCGAACGCAGGCGCGCCACCGTGTCGGCCTCTTCGCGATAGACGATCGGCGAACGCAGCCACTCCAGCAGCGTCGGATTCGACTGACGCAGAAGCAGCAGCGTCTTGCGCAGGTCCCAGCCGTTTACGTCCAGGTCGCCGCTGATCGGCTGCTCGATCACGTCGCGGCCCGACTCCACTGTCAGGTACCACGACAGGCGGTTCACGTAGATGAAGCGCACGTCGTAGTCGCTGTCCGGGGAGGCAAATCCCCAACCGCGACTTCCGGATTCGCAGGCGAACAGAACCTTCACGTCGTGGTCGACCTCGAGTCGCTGCAGGCACTCGAGGATCTGCACCCGCATCACCGGGTCGATCGGGTGCGCGCTGATCAGTGCTTCGTTGTTCATGACTCCCTCCCATTCATCTTGAAACGGGGAGAGAGCCACCGAGCTCTCACCCCTTCACACACACCACCTGCTTCAAGGTGTGGACGACTTCCACCAAGTCCTTCTGCGCTTCCATCACCGCATCGATGTCCTTGTAGGCCATCGGGATCTCGTCGATGACGTCCTTGTCCTTGCGGCACTCGACGCCTTCGGTCGCCTTGATCTGGTCGTCGACCGTGAACAGCTTCTTCGCCTTCGTACGGCTCATCACGCGACCGGCACCGTGGCTGCAGCTCTCGAAGCTCTCGGCGTTGCCCAGGCCGCGCACGATGTAGCTGCGCGCGCCCATGCTGCCGGGAATGATGCCCAGCTGACCGCGCTTCGCACTCACCGCACCCTTGCGGGTCACGAACACATCCTCGCCGAAGTGGCGCTCCTGCTGCACGTAGTTGTGGTGGCAGTTGACCGCCTCGACATGCGACTCGAACGGCTTGCTGATGACCTTGCGAACCGTCGCGATCAGGTTGGTCATCATCACCTCGCGGTTGCGCGCCGCGAACTTCTGCGCCCAGCCCACGCCGCGCACGTAGTCGCCGAAGTACTGCGCGCCTTCCTCGAAGTACGCCAGGTCCTGGTCCGGCAGGTTGCGCTGGTGCAGTTCGGCATCCTTCTTCGCCAGTTCGATGAAGTGGGTGCCGATCGCGTTGCCCACGCCACGCGAACCCGAGTGCAGCATGAACCACACGAAGCCGTCCTCGTCGAGGCAGACCTCGATGAAGTGGTTGCCGGTGCCCAGCGTACCCAGGTGCTTGCGGTTGTTCGTGTTCTTGAGACGCGGGTGCAATTCGCACAGCGAATCGAACTCGTCCACCAGCGTCGCCCAGACCTGGTCCACCGCATCGGGCGGGTTCTCCCAGCTGCCTTGGTCGCGACCACGGTTGCGCGGCGACGAGCCGTGCGGCACGGCACGCTCGATCGCGGCACGCAGCGGCGCCAGGTTGTCGGGCAGGTCGTTCGCATGCAGCGTCGTCTTGCAGGCCATCATGCCGCAGCCGATGTCAACACCGACGGCGGCCGGGATGATCGCGCGCAAGGTCGGGATCACTGAACCGACAGTCGCACCGATGCCCAGGTGGACATCAGGCATCGCGGCGATGTGCTTGAACACGATGGGCAGGCGCGCCGCATTGGCGAGCTGCTGCTTCGCTTCGTCTTCCACAGGCACGCCGCGCGTCCACATCTTGATGGGCACGCCGCCATCGGGCTGCTCGGTGTTGTAGTTCTGTTCCATGTTCATCTCACTTCATCTCACACCAGAAAACGGTGACCAGGGTCGATGAAACCTTGCTCCGCCATCCATTGCTGGACCGGGATTCGGACCCGGGCGCCCCACGCATCTCTGCGAAGGGCACGCGCCGGCTCTTTAGGAGCCAGCGCGTGCGTCTACCTGTAGTTCCATCTGCATTCACCGAAAAATGGTGCCTCGTTGCGACAAGGGTTGGTGAAACGATCGTGCTCTACCGGACTGAGCTACGGTCCCCCTGATGCGGGACCGGCGGGATTCGAACCCGCGACCACGAGCTTAGTAGGCTGTAGTTCCACCTGCATTCGCAACGCGACATCAAAACAAACGCGACAAGGGACGGCAAGACGATTTGCCAGTGCCGGTTGCCCGGCATCGGGGGGTCGAACCCCATGGCTCCCGATGTAGTCCTACCTGCATTCGCGTCAAAACTCTCTTCCTTCGAATGTTCTCGGGTGGCGACTAGAAATCCGGTGAAACCTTGGCGATCAGAACGATGTAGTTCCACCAGGCATTCGCCACTCGACAACACTCACGGCTAGGTTGGTGCCGCACGCGACCAGATTCGCAGGAGGTGCCGGCCACCGTCTTGATCACAAGAGCGCTGGCTGCGGGCCTGCCGGCCCGCGTGGCAGTGTGGTGCTGTACTCCTGCGCGCATTCGAATGCGGCACCTTCCTTACTTCACTTCGTTTCTACTGCGCGGCCAGCGAGACCTTCTCGATCTCGCCCACCCAGTGCTCCGGCTCCGTCTTGCCCTCGGCGAACGAGGCCATCGCCGCGAACACCGCATCCGAGAAGCCGCCAACATTCATGATGTCGTGCCGCTCCGCCGCCTGCGTCGTGCCGTGCGGCTGGATGTCGATGCACACCAGGCGAGCCTGCGGGTTGAGCTTCTTCAGCACTTCCCACTCGCGCAGCGTCTGCGTCGCACCACGGCGGGTCGCATCGACCCACGACTCGTTGTCCGAGACGAGGATCACCAGATCCACCTTCGCGCGCTCCTTGTTCAGCAAGGCGAGCGGCGCGCTGCAGTTGGTACCACCACCGCCGATGGCGGCCAAGGCTTGCGCATTGGTCATCACCGAGTCGCGGGCATTCAATGACAGCTTCACCACCTCTTGCTCGAACGGCAGAACACGTGCCGCCGGGTTCTTGCGCAACACCGCTGCCGCGACCAGGGCCGCGACATCGATGCAACGCACGCTCGACGTGGCCGAACCGCGGTGACCCGTCACCGCCGAGCTCATCGAGCCCGACACGTCGGGGCACACCACTACCCGGCCATCAAACGCCGACACATTGGCCAGTGCCGCTTCCATCGCGTCCTGCAGCGCGTCCCGGACCACCGCCGGCACACCTTCTCCCGTCGCCTTGAAGGCCGACAGCAACTGGTATGGCAGCACACGCGCCTGGGCAACAGCCTTCGGGTCACGCAGCTTGGCTGCGATCGCTTCGGCCATGCCGTCAAGCTCGAACACGCCGTGACGCACGAAGGTGTTCAGGTTCTGACGCACCATCTGCCACGAACCCGCCCGCGCGACCTGTGCCCACTGCGCCGCGCTCAGCTCAAGCGCGGTCAGCATCTGGAACGGCACGTCGGGCACGTCGCACGTCACGCCCCCGGCCGCGCTCCGCTTGAAGCGCTCGAAGGCCTGCGTGATGGGCGGCAGCGCCGCCTCATCGACGGCCTTGCCGATCAGCCGCGCGAACCACGCGGCGCGCCAGGCCTCCGCCGGCCTCGGGTGAACCATTTTCACCACGTCGGCCAGCGACGGCGTGTTGCCCACCGAGGCGTTCAGCAGCTGCTTCTCGCTGGCGGTCAGCAGCCAGTGTTGAACCAGCTTCTTCGGCCGCGAACCCAGCGACTTGCGACCCATCGAGCCACTGCGCACGATCTGCACGAAGTTGCGCAGCATCTTGCCGTTGTCGACCACGCGGCCGAACACCTGGCTGAGCAGCGCCACATCGCGCACCGCGAGGGTGGCGGCCAACAGGGCCGGCATGTCCTTCATGTGGCCAGCCTGGCGTGCGTAGACCGCCGTCTTGGCCACGAACTCGGCGTCCACGGTTTGCGCCAGAGCACGCACCGTGTCCAGCTGCGACTCCGCGCTCGCGTAGAACGTCTGGTTCAGGCAACCGGTCGCAGCGAGCTGTGCCAGTTGGTAGCGAGCGCTCAGGGCATAGGCCGGTGCCTGCTCGTGGTTGCGGGCGGTGGCATCGGGCAGCAGCGCGCCCTTCAGCGACTGAAAGAGTTGGGTGTTGACCATGAGTGTTCTCCTCTGTGCATTCAACTTGTGTGGTTCTTCTATCGCAAGCGATGTGCCAGGTGCTGCCACGCCCAGGGGCACAGCCGCTAAGTGGCTGATATCAAAAGGCTTTCTGCGTTTTGTCCCTCAATCAAGGTGCTCATAAGGCGTGCCAAGATCGCAATTCATATAGACTGTTGGCTAGTAATGTATCTGCAGAGCTATGGCCAAGAAGACTGTCGTGATCGGCTTCCTCGGCACCCAGCTCGATTCCGGCCAGGGCGCGGGACGCTGGGAGAAGTGGCGCCCGACCGTTTCGCTGGTCCAACACGAAGACACGGTCGTTCACCGGCTCGAGTTGATCTACACGCCTCGGCACGAGGCGCTTGCGCAGGGCGTCAAGCACGACATCGCCTCGGTGTCGCCAGAGACCGAGGTCCGCCTTGTGGCGATGGACATCGCCGACCCTTGGGACTTTGGCGAGATGTATGGCGCGCTCTACGACTGGGTGCGCAGCTACACCTTCAAGCCCGACACGGAGCAGTACTGGACGCACATCACCACCGGTACGCACGTGGCTCAGATCTGCATGTTCCTGATGGTGGAGTCGCGCTTCATTCCGGGCGTGCTGCTGCAGACGGCCCCACCGAAGAAGCAGACCCGCGCGCAGCCAGGCACCTTCGCCCTCATCGACCTGGACCTGTCTCGCTACGACGTGCTGGCCCAGCGCTTCGAGCAGGAGCAGCGCGACGCGCTGGACTTCCTGAAGAGCGGGATCGCCACGCGCAACAAGGGCTTCAACGCCCTGATCGAAGAGATCGAGAGGGTGGCCGTGCGCTCGAAGGCGCCCATCCTGTTGACGGGGCCCACGGGCGCCGGCAAGTCGCACCTGGCGCGCCGGATGTTCGAGCTGAAGAAATCCCGGCACCAGGTGAAAGGCGAGTTCGTGGAGGTCAACTGCGCGACCCTCCACGGTGACGGGGCCGCGTCCACCCTGTTCGGCCACAAGAAGGGTGCGTTCACGGGCGCCGCTGCCGATCGCGCCGGGCTGTTGCGCACGGCGCATGAGGGCGTGCTGTTCCTCGACGAGATCGGGGAGCTCGGCGCCGACGAGCAGGCCATGCTGCTCAAGGCCGTCGAAGAGAAGCGGTTCTTTCCAATGGGCAGCGACCGAGAGGTGTCGAGCGACTTCCAGTTGATCGCAGGGACCAACCGGGACCTGCGGGTGGACGTAGCGCAGGGCCGTTTCCGCGAGGACCTCTACGCTCGCATCAACCTGTGGGCGTACACCCTGCCCGGACTGGCGCAACGGCCCGAGGATCTGGAGCCCAACATCGAGCATCTGCTGGCCCGTGCCGCGGCAGAGATCGGCCGCGCGGTGCGATTCAACGCCGAGGCCAAGGCCCAGTACCTAAGCTTCGCGCAGTCGGCCGAGGCGCTCTGGAGCGGCAACTTCCGCGACCTTTCGGCCAGCGTCACCCGACTGGCAACGCTCGCCGACGGTGGGCGGATTTCGGCCGCGCAGGTCGATGCCGAAGTGCAACGGCTGCGTTGGCTGTGGCAGCACACCGCCACCGGGGAGGCGGTCACCGATGGGGCCTCCCTCGACGGCCTGCTCCCTGCCGAATCGCTGGCGGAACTGGACCTCTTCGATCGCGTTCAGCTCGAAGCGGTCGTGAGTGTCTGCCGGCAAGCTCGAACCTTGTCCGAGGCCGGTCGCAAGCTGTTCGATCGGTCACGCATGCAACGCACGGTGGTCAACGATGCCGACCGCCTTAGAAAGTACCTGCAGAAGCACGGCTTGAGCTGGGAAGCCGTCAGCGCGCGACCGTAGCCAGCGTGGGTGGCACCCCTCGCGGTGTTGCCGTCCCAAAATGCAAATGGGCGACCCGAAGGTCGCCCATGCATGGCGCGCGGCTCAGTTCAGGCGCGAGCCCTTCGGCAGCCTCGCCGCGAGCCACTCGTGCACGTCTGCCCGGATGTGCCGGCCTTCGAGCAGGAAGTCCTCGAATCGGCTCGGCACGTACGGGAGGTACACCAGCGGCATGCCTGCTTCGTCCGGCGTCCGGTCGGCCTTGCGTCCATTGCATCCACCGCAGGCCGTGACCAGGTTCATCCAGGTCCAGCCGCCACCGCGCGACTCCGGCACGATGTGTTCGCACTGCAGGTCACGCTCGTTGAAGCGCTGGCCACAGTACGCGCAGGTCAGCCGGTCACGCCGGAACAGCTTGCCCTTGCTGAACGCCGGAACCACGTCGAACAGATTGACCTTGGACGCGCCGCGCAGCGCGATGATCGGGTGCACATCGATGATCGACTGCCGGCCACGCTGGACATTGAAGCCACCACGCAGGGTCGCCAGCGGGCCATCGCCATCGACCCACGCCACAGATCCCGTGGCCACGTGCAGAGCCGCGTGCTCGAGCGAGATCCACGCCTGCGGCGTGCCCTGGATGTCGAGTTGCAGCACATGGCTGTGGTGAGGGTGCATGGTTGGCCTCCTTTCTTGGCCGTTTCGTGGGTGACTTCGCTATGGCACGTCCGGGTGGGTTCGAACCACCGGCCTCGACCTTCGGAGGGTCGCGCTCTTCCAGCGTATCCGTCCGGCAAAGTCATCTTGAATCTCGGTAGGCGACCCTGAAGGATCGTGTCCACGTAGGGATAGGTGGACACGATGACAAGCGAGAGCGGCAAGACCCGGCGTCGCTACGGCACGCAGTTCAAGGCGATGGTGCTGGCGCAATGTGAGGAGCCTGGGGCCTCCGTAGCGCAGGTGGCGATGGCGCACGGTATCAACGACAACGTGGTGCACCGCTGGCGGCAGTTGGCTCGGCAACGCCAGGGAGCGCCGCTGGTCGCTGTAGCTGCGGCCGACCGTCCCGCTCCTGCCGAGTTCGTACCGCTTGCGTTGCCAGCGCCTGCCGCATCTGAGGTGAAGACCGAAGTCCGCCTGGAGATCCGACGCGCAGCCGTGACGGTGAGCGTAGCCTGGCCCGAGCACGCGCTGGGTGACCTGGCCGGCTTCGTTCGCGAGCTGCTGAAGTGATCCGTGTCGACGCCGTGTGGCTGGCGGTGCAACCCATGGACATGCGGCTGGGAACGGAGGCCGCGTTGTCGCGCGTGGTCGGTGCCTTCGGCGCGGCGCATCCTCACCACGCCTACCTCTTCGCCAACCGCCGCGCCAACCGCATGAAGGTCCTCGTGCACGACGGCATCGGCGTGTGGCTGGCCGCCAGAAGGCTCAACGCCGGCAAGTTCGTGTGGCCGGTTGACGGCGCGAGCACCCTGAACCTGACCCGCGCGCAGTTCGACGCACTGGTGCTCGGCCTGCCCTGGCAGCGCCTGGGCGAGGCTGGCATCATCCGCGTGATCTGAGGCGGCGGCGTGCAATTGCCGAATGTGCCAATGCGCGGCGACGGCCGACGCGGCACGATGGCTGTCCATGATCAGCGCAGAGCAGCTGGACGCCCTGGATCCGCAGACGCGGCAGGCGATGCTGACGCTGCTGGCCGAGATCCGAGCCAAGGACGAGCTGATCGCGCAGCGTGACCGCGACGCCGCCTTCAAGCAGGCGCTGATCGACAAGCTCACGCACGAGAACGCGATCCTCAAGCGGCTGAAGTTCGCCGCCACCAGCGAGCGCTTCGCCAGCACGCTGTCACCCGAGCAGAAGAGCCTGCTCGAAGAGACGCTGGACAGCGACCTGGCTGAACTGGACCAAGAACTCAAGCGCGAGCGCGGCCAGGCAGGCGACAAGGACAAGACCGAGAAGAAGACGCCCAAGCGCGCGCCGCTGCCGCCGCACCTGCCGCGCCGCGACGTCGCCCACGAACCGGCGGACACGACCTGCGGCTGCGGGCAGCCGATGCAGCGCATTGGCGAGGACGTGGCCGAGAAGCTGGACTACCAGCCCGGCGTCTTCACCGTCGAGCGCCACGTGCGCGGCAAGTGGGCGTGCCGGTGCTGCGAGAAGATCGTGCAGGCGCCGGTGCCAGCGCACGTCATCGACAAGGGCATCCCGACCGCTGGCCTGCTGGCCCACCTGCTGGTGGCCAAGTTCCTCGATCACCTGCCGCTGTACCGTCAGGAACACATCTTCGAGCGGGCCGGTCACCTGATAGCCCGATCAAGCCTGGCGCAGTGGGTCGGCGAGTGCGGAGCGCAGCTACAGCCGCTGGTGCAGGCGCTGGCCAACGAGCTGCGGCGCCACGTCGTGCTGCACGCCGACGAGACGCCGGTGGCGATGCTCAAGCCGCAGCACCTGCGCGACGGCAAGACGCACCGGGCCTACATCTGGTCGTACTGCACCCCGAGCACGAACCCGGTCAAGGCGGTCGTGTTCGAGTTCAGCGAAAGCCGCAGTGGGGAGAACGTGCGCGAGTTCCTGCGCCTGGACACGCCCTCCGCCTGGCAAGGCACGCTGGTCACCGACGGGTTCAGCGGCTACAGCGCCTGCTTCGAGAAGGGTGTGACCTCGGCCCAGTGCATGGCGCACGCCCGCAGGAAGTTCAACGACCTGTGGGCCAACCACCGCAGCGAGGTTGGCCACCAGGCGCTGCGGTACCACCAGAGCTTGTTCCGCATCGAACGCGAGATCGAGACACTGCCCAGCAACGAGCGAAGACGGATCCGGCAGCGCAAGTCACGACGAGTGCTCGCCGTCTTCCATCGCTGGTTGCTAGCCCAGCGGCAACTGGTGCCGACCGGGTCGGCCACGATGAAAGCCATCGACTACAGCCTCAAGCGCTGGAAGGAGCTCACTCGCTTCGTCGACGACGGCGACGTGCCGATCTCGAACAACTGGGTCGAGAACCACATCAGGCCGATTGCCCTCGGGAGGGCGAACTGGCTGTTCGCCGGCAGCCTGCGCGCTGGCAAACGGGCCGCGGCGATCATGAGCTTGCTGCACTCGGCCCGCATCAACGGGCACGACCCCTACGCGTACCTCAAGGATGTGCTCGAGCGGTTGCCGACGCATCCAGCCAGCCGCATCGAAGAGCTGCTGCCGCATCGCTGGTCGGCCGCTTCTTGAGCAACGACGCGAGTTCCGCGCTCGGCGTCAAGGTGACTTGGCCGGACGCATACCTTCCAGCTGAGCTACGGACGTAGAGTTGGTTTGGTAGCCCCTGACGATTTCGAAACGTCGGCCTTCGCTTTGTAGGAGCGCTGCTCTGCCTCTGAGCTAAGGGGCTGGTGGATGGCAGGGGTGACAGGATTCGAACCTGTGTGCACCGGTTCAAAGCCGGCTGTCTGAGGCCACTCGACTACACCCCGTCAGATCCAGGACCATGGTGCGGGCGCAGGGAGTCGAACCCTGGCCTGCCGGTTAAAAGCCGGCTGCTCTGCCTCTGAGCTACACCCACGCGGCCTGGTGGCGGAGAGCGAGCGAATCGAACGCCCGCGGCGACGGCGTCGCCGGCCTTGGCTTAGCAAGCCAGCCCCTTCCCACTCGGGCAGCTCTCCTCGTTGGTCATCGGCATCGTTGGTTCAACGCCGATAGTGATCGCGGTTCACGCCGTCAAAAGCAGCCACTGCGCAGGCAGCAGCGCTTGAAACGACCTCGCTGAGCCGCAGGGGCACGGATCGTTGCGGCCGAGCTTCTCGACAAGCTCCTTCGCGCCGCCGACAACGCGGTCCCCGCGCTTGACTCCCGTCTCAGAGGGGAAGCCTCTGCGCCGCTTGCTCGTGACCGTGAAAGCTCACGTCGTCTTGGTCGATCGGCTTCATGGCACACCTCCTTCGGTGGTTGATGGTCTCGTGTGGCTGGTGGTCCGGGGTGGGCATGATCCACCGGCCTTCGCCTTATGAGGGCGCTGCTCTGCCGCTGAGCTACCGGACTGCTGGCTGGTCCCCTCGGTCCGAGTCGAACGGACATGCCCTGCGGGCTCCGGTTTCTGAGACCGGTGCGTCTGCCTATTCCGCCACGAGGGGGTGATGCTGGTGCGTCGCCAGGGGCTCGAACCCTGACATGCCGGCTTAAGAGGCCGGTACTCTGCCGCTCGAGTTCGCGACGCATGGAGTTCGCATGTGCTTGGGGGTGACCGGCCGGAGTCGAACCGGCACCAGCGGGTTCACGGCCCACGGCTCTGCCATTGAGCTACGGCCACACCCAAGCACACGCCTGATGCTGGTCTCGGTGGCAGGTCTCGAACCTGCGGCCTCGTGATCCCAAATCACGCGCGCTGCCATCTGCGCCACACCGAGATGAAGCTGGTACCCGCGGGTGGGAACGATCCACCGACCCCCGCCTTATCAAGACGGTGCTCTGCCACTGAGCTACGCGAGATCAAACTGAAATGGCTCCCCGACGTGGCTTCGAACCACGGACCTCCTGGTTAACAGCCAGGCGCTCTGCCATCTGCGCTATCGGGGAAGTGAACTGGTGCCTCGTGACCGATTCGAACGGCCGACCCGCCGGGTAGAAGCCGGCCGCTCTAGTCCGCTGAGCTAACGAGGCCTGGACTCGACGATCCGATTCGAACGGATGCGGGCTTGCGCCTGCGGCTTTGCAGGCCGCCGCCTTCAACCACTTGGCTACGTCGAGATGCACTGGCACCGGACCACGGAATCGAACCGCGAACCTTCGGCTTTGGAGGCCGCCGCTCTGCCAGCTGAGCTAGCCCGGTGTGGCTGGTGGGTGCGGATGGATTCGAACCACCGTGTCCCGTGGGAGACTGCTTTACAGGCAGCCGCAATCAACCTCTCTGCCACGCACCCGTTGTTGGCACCTCGTGCACGATTCGAACGTGCGACCTCCGGCTTCGTAGACCGGCGCTCTTGATCCAACTGAGCTAACGAGGTTCTGACTGCCTGGTGCCGAGAGAGGGAATCGAACCCCCGACGCGCGCGCCTTCAACGCGCCGCTCTACCTGCTGAGCTATCTCGGCAAACCGATCTGGCGCCCCGTGCGGGAGTCGAACCCGCGGCTTCCGGCTAGACAGGCCGGCACTCTGGCCACTGAGTTAACGAGGCAATGCATCCATCCGGTCACGGGTTCCGGCGCCGCCCAATCGTTGCGGCCGATTTCCACCCCGAAGCGTGAGCTCGACGAGGGTTCCTTGTGCTGGCGTCGCGTGCGGGATTCGAACCCGCGTATCCACCTTGAAAGAGTGGTGTCCTCGGCCGTCTAGACGAACGCGACTTGACTGGTGGTGCCCTCGGCGACGGTTCGAACGCGCGGCCTGCCGCTTACAAGGCGGCTGCTCTGCCTGCTGAGCTACGAGGGCGATGGAGATCCACTTCGGCTGTGCCCAAACGCGAGCATCCCGTCGGATGTGGTGTCTCGCTGCACGTGGCCTGGCCAAGGGTCGCGCACATCCCGTGCCGTCAACACCATGTCACGCGGCAACGGAGTGAAGGGACACACCCGAAGTGGAGCGGATGACGAGTCTCGAACTCGTGGCCTCGACCATGGCGTGGTCGCGCTCTGCCTGCTGAGCTACATCCGCAAAAGTTGCGAGGCAATCCATCGACCAGTACCGAGGTCGCCTCGCAGCAAGTTGTTAAAGAGCGTCCACCGTCGCCGGTGGTGCGATCCAACGATCGCGGGTCTGTGCCGATGCGCAGGCCGGTTGAAGTCAGAAATGAAAAAGGCCCGGATCCTTTCGGAATCCGGGCCTCTGCGTACAGAGCGTGGAGGGTGCGCGTCTACGCGCTGCCCTCTCCCGGATGCATTCGGTCCTCGTTCTGATCAAGCTGCCAGCCGCCAATGGATGGCGCGAATCGGCAGCTCATCGGATAGACCTGATGCAAGGCGACGTCGCATGCGCCCAGCGACCCCATCGCCGCGGCGCGCACGAACGCGACCAGACCCTTGATGGGTCGGTTGGTTCTTGTGACGGGCCTGGTTTTCACGATGGATCTCTTTGAAGAAAGTTGTGCTCGATGAGCAGAGGAGGCGGACTGTAAATAGTCTTTACCCTGTCGTCAACCCCCTGCGACAATGTTGTCTGAACTCGTTGCATTGCGCACAACAAGTGGCCAACACGACCATCACCAGAAGACAGAACGCACTGGCGCTCTTCCAGGCCTACGCCGAGAGGGCGCTCGCATCAGGGGCCTCTCCGAAGGGGCTGGAGCAGACCTTCGCTGCAACCTTGCAGATCTCGCCCAGCATGTGGAGCCAGATCAAGTCGTCCCGGCCGATCGGCGACAAGTTGGCCCGGCAGATCGAACAGCACCACGGCAAGCCGGCTGGCTGGCTCGATGAAGTTCGCGAGAGCGACTCAGTCGCGCCAGCCGAGCAAGCATTTCTGGACCTTGCCCTGAAAGCTTGGCGTGCGACCAACAGCGCGGGCCGCAAGGCGCTCCGTGAACATCTGAAGCTGGTGGCAGCTCGCATCAGCGAGTAGGCGCGTTGAACACGCGGGCGCTCGGGCACGGCGGAGGTAGGTCCGGAGGAGCCACACAGGCGAGTGCCATTGGTGAGCGGACGTCGCCGATATAGTCAAAGTCTCTCGCTCGTGAACAGAGATACCTGGGGAGGAGGAGCGATGCTGAAATGGATGGCCAAGCTGCTCGGCGACAGCGCATTCGAGCTGCCGCCCGGCGTACCGGAGGTCTGGGCCCAACGACTGGAGAAACTGCTCGAGCCGCTGGACCAGGTCGATGGGGGCAAGGGCCGCAAGGGACTGGCGCGTGACATCCTCGGCTTCGTGCTTCAGGGCGAGCCGATGGCCGTCCTCAACGAGGTGGGGCAGCGGCCTGAGGTCGGCGAGCGCTTCCGGCTCACCGGCTACCACTACGGCCACGGCAGCCGCGATCTACCTGATGTCTTCGAACACTTCGGTGAGCTTCCGCCCGCCATCGCCCTGCGTTGGGCTCGGGTGCTGGAGGCGAGCGTGAAGGGTCAAGCATCGTCGTGTCGGATGCAGTTGCCGCGCGGCATTCACTGGCCCGAGGTCCTGCTGATGGCCAGCGCCGAGACCAGTGTCACGGGATGGTCCAGCCAGCGCCCCAAGGCCCATGGGCTCACCTACGGGCAGATCGAGGCGATGCTGCAGGAGGATGGGCTGGAGCCCGCCTCGCTGCTTGCCGCCTGCTTTGCCACACCGGTCGATTCGGGCTATGGCGTCGAGCAGCGCCTGCTGATGCTGACCGATCTGCCGGACTATCCGCAGGCACTGGAGCGCCACCTCGAGGTCGTGCGGCCGCTGCTTCTGGCCGCTGCCGTGGGGCAGCGCGTCCATGTGCTGGCCATGCTGGCGCGAGCCACCGCTTCCACGCTCGAGCAGATCGCGCCGCAGCTGTGCGAACTGGCTGTTGCCAGCAGCAAGCAGGTGCGCATCCCGGCGGAGGGCGCCCTGCGCCGCTGCGGCGCCTCCGCGTCGGCCCCGCTGCGCGAACTGGCCGTGCACGGCAAGCCCGAGCAGCGACTGCATGCGCTGCGTCTGCTGCACCAGCTTGGCACGGAACGGGTTGATGGCGCCGATGTGACCTTCGCTCGCGAAACCGCAGCGGCGGACAAGGCGCCGTCGGTGCAGGCGCTGATCGCAGAGTGGGATGCCGGCCGGCAAGCGGCCGAGCAGGAAGATGAAGCGTATGAGGTGGTGCTGCCGAGCATCGACTGGTCGGCTGCCAATTGTCGTGTGCCACCAGAGGCGCTGGCACGTCTGTGGAAGGGCATCGACGAGTCGATCACCCGCTCGAACGCGAGCATGCGTGAGCACCATGCACGCATGCAGGCCCAGGGGCACAAGTTCCCGCTGCGCCAGGATGAGTCGTTCACAGTCGCCGACGCACTCGCTCTGCGGGCTTACCTTGACTCGGGGCAGCCCCGGCCGCCGGGGCGTACCCCGCAACGCGGGCGCGGCTGGAACCATGTGGCCCAGCCCACGCTGAAGTTGGCCGAGACCGATGGCGTGAGCCCGGTCGCGATGCTCAAGGTACTGCTGTTCTTCGACATCGCAAACTCGCACGACGGCATGCTGATGCATCCCGCCATTCAGGCCTTCAACGCGATGCACCGGCGCCTCGGCAAGCCGAGCCTGATTGAGCTGTCGTGCATGCTCGACCAGGCCGGGCAGTCGGGCCAGGCGCTGCTGCGCAACTACTGTCACGCTTGGGGCTCACCGTTCGCCGGCGACTGGCCGAACGAAGACGTGTGGCCCTTCTTCGCGCACCACCTCGAGGCGGTGCTGCAGGCTCTGCTTCACGACACCATCAAGGACTACTCGTTCGGCCGTGCCGGGCTGTTCCGCGCCATCGCCACGCTGCCCAAGCCGCCGGCAGCGGCCATCAATGCGCTGTTCACGCTGGCGCTGGGCCCGGGCAAGACCGACCGCGGGCCGGCCCAGGAGGCCTTGCAGAACCACCCAGGCAAGGAGGAGCGCATCGTCGCGGCCCTGGCCGACGGCAAGGCCGAGACGCGCGCCGTCGCGGCGACCTGGCTGGCCCGGCTTCGCCATGCGCCGGCCGTGCCGGCGCTGGAGAAGGCGGTTGCCAAGGAGAAGCACGACGTCGCCAAGGGCGCGATGCTCGATGCGTTGCAGGCGCTGGGCCAGCCGGTCGAGAAGTACCTGGACCGCAAGGCGCTGGCGGCCGAGGCGGCCAAGTCGCTCGCCAAGGGCGTGCCCAAGGACCTGGACTTCTTTCCGTGGAGCGCGCTGCCCGACGTCCGATGGGCCGACAGCGGCGCGGCCGTGCCGTCCGACGTGCTGCGCTGGATGATCGTCCAGGCGGTCAAGCAGAAGACGCCCGAGCCAAACGCGGTGCTACGCAAGTACTGCGAGATGTTCGATGCGCGTGACCGTGAGGCGTTCGGCCAGTTCGTGCTGGAGACCTGGCTGCGCGAGGACGTGCGGCCGATCCCGCCGGACGAGGCGATGCGCCGCGCGCAAAGCCTTGCGCAGGGAACCTTCTCGTCCATGGCGAACTACCCGCAGTACTACCAGGACAGCCCGAACCTCGGCAAGTCCGTGGAGGAGCTGACCACCGCCTACCTGCC
Source organism: Rhizobacter sp. (assembly GCA_019635355.1). Classification (NCBI taxonomy): domain Bacteria; kingdom Pseudomonadati; phylum Pseudomonadota; class Betaproteobacteria; order Burkholderiales; family Sphaerotilaceae; genus Rhizobacter; species Rhizobacter sp. The sequence continues at coordinate 20,511 of JAHBZQ010000002.1, forward strand.
CGGCCAGCTGCGCCAGCCGGCCGGCTCGGCCATCGGCGCCAAGGGCCTGCTCGCCGTGGCGGCCGCCTGCGCACGCGAGCGCGCGGCCGGGCCGACGCAGCGCTACCTCAAGGACTGGTACGGCTCGCGCGCCTCGCAGGGCAAGGCGCTGATCGCCATGCTGGCCTGGATCGACCACCCGAGCGCCACGCAGCTGATGCTGGCCATCGGCAGCCGCTTCCGAACCAAGAGCTTCCAGGAAGAGGCCACGCGCCAAGCCGAGGCGCTGGCCGAACGCAAGGGCTGGACGCTTGCCGAGCTGGCCGACCGCACCGTGCCGTCGGCCGGTTTCGACGAGACCGGCACGCTCGAGCTGAGCTTCGGGCCGCGCAGCTTCACCGCGCGCCTGCTGCCGGACTTCAAGGTCGAGTTGTTCAATCCGGACGGCAAGAAGATCGCGGCATTGCCGGAGCCGCGGCAGGACGACGACGCCGAGCAGGCCAAGGAAGCCAAGAAGGCCTTCGGCGCAGCGAAGAAGGAACTCAAGAGCATCGTTGACCTGCAGACCGACCGCCTCTACGAGGCGCTGTGCACCGAGCGCGAGTGGCCGGCCGCCGACTGGGCTGCCTACCTGCAGCAGCACCCCGTGCTGCGCCACCTCGTGCAGCGCCTGGTCTGGGTGGAGATCGTCGACGGCAAGGTGGCACGGACTTTCCGGCCACTCGACGACGGCACGCTCACCGACCACGAAGACAACGCGGTCGAGCTGGCCGAGGGGACGCGCGTGCGCCTGGCGCACGACTCGCTGCTCGGCGCCGATGCCGTGTCGGCCTGGCAGCAGCACCTGGTGGATTACGAGGTCAAGCCGCTTTTCCAGCAACTCGGCAAGGGCCACTACGCGCTACCGGAAGCGAAGGCCGGCAACGACGCGCTCAAGGATTTCGAGGGCCACCTGATCGAGGCGTTTGCGTTGCGGGGCCGAGCGCTGAAGCTGGGCTACACGCGTGGGCCGGCGGAAGACGGCGGCTGGTTCCACGTCTACGAGAAGCGCTTCCCGACGCTCGGGCTGCAGGCGGTGCTCGAGTTCACCGGCAATCCGCTGCCCGAGGAGAACCGCACTGTGGCCCTGCTGAACCTGTCGTTTGCCAGCAGTGCCGACAACTCGCGCGGCAAGCTGACGTTATCCAAAGTGCCGAAAGTGCTGCTGTCGGAGTGTTACAACGATCTGCGCCTGATAGCCGCCGAGGGCACAGGCTACGACGCTGACTGGCAGAAGAAGAGCGAGTACTGAAATGCCACAAACCGAATCCGCCGCCGTGCTGCGCGCGCCTGCCGAGCAGGTGCACTCAGAGGAACTGGCCCGCCTGCGCGAGAAGGACGCCGGCCCGCGACCGCAGGGCTGGCGGCTGTCGCCACGCGCCGTGCGCAGCTTCATCCTGGGCGAAGACAAGCTCGGCGTGCGGCGCAAGTTCTACGGCGACGACGCGCTGATCGACCGCTGCATCGTCACGCTGATGAGCGACCGCGGGCTGCTGCTGGTGGGCGAGCCCGGCACGGCGAAGTCCATGCTCTCCGAGCTGCTGGCCGCGGCGATCAGCGGCAACTCGATCTGCATCATCCAGGGCACCGCCGGCACCACCGAAGACCAGATCAAATACTCGTGGAACTACGCGCTGCTGCTGGCCGAAGGGCCCACGCCGCGCGCTCTGGTCGGTGGGCCGATTCACGAGGCCATGCGTCAAGGCATCCTGTGCCGCTTCGAGGAGGTGACGCGGGTGCAGCCCGAGATCCAGGACAGCCTGATCAGCCTGCTGTCGGAGAAGGTTCTGCACGTGCCCGAGCTCGACGGCGAGGACGCCACCGTTTTCGCGCAGCGCGGCTTCAACGTGCTGGCCACCGCCAACATCCGCGACCGCGGCGTGCACGAGATGTCCAGCGCGCTCAAGCGCCGCTTCAACTTCGAGACCGTGCGGCCGATCGCCGACCGCAAGCTCGAGACCCAGCTCGTGCGTGAGCAGACCGAGGCGCTGCTGGCGCGCGCCCAGGTCGACGTCGACTTCGACGCCGACGTGGTGGAGCTGCTCGTTACCGCGTTCAACGACCTGCGCCAGGGCGTGACCGGCGAAGGCGTGGTCATCGAGAAGCCCACGGCGGTGATGTCGTCCGCCGAGGCCGTGTCGGTGGGCTATGCAGCCTGCCTGGATGCGCACTACTTCGGCAACGGCGCGGTCGGCGGCGACCACGTGGCGCGCCAGCTGATCGGCACCGTGCTCAAGGACAACCCGGAAGACGGCAAGAAGCTGCGCCACTACTTCGACGTGGTGGTCAAGCAGCGTGCCCAGCGCCACGCCCAATGGAAGCGCGTGCTTGATGCGCGCCGCGAACTCGATCGCTGAGGCATCCAGCACGATGCTGCCCACCTCGGAAGCGGTGCGCGCGCTGGGCGTCCGGCTGATCGGGCCCGAGCTGGTGCTGTTTCCGGTGCGGCACCACAGCCCCGCCTGTGCCTGGCAGCTGCGCCGCTGGCTGGCCACGGTGCGGCCCAGCGCCGTGCTCGTCGAAGGGCCGCGCTGTTTCGACCCGCTCATCCCGATGTTCGTGCATCCCGAGGCGCGCATGCCGCTGGCGGTCTACACCTACGCGGTGTTCAAGCCGCAGGGCGAGCAGCCGGCACGGCGGCGCGCCGCCTACTACCCGTTCTGCGATCACTCGCCTGAACTCGTGGCGCTGCGCGCCGCGCAGGAGCAAGGCATAACTGCCCGCTTCATCGACCTCGACCACGCCGAGCAGTGCCAGATCGAGCCCGACGAGGACGATGGCGAAGCGCAGTCGCTGCTCGACGAGCGCCACTTCCGCCGCAGCCGCTACCTGGGCGCGCTGGCGTCCCGGCTGGGCTGCCGCGACCACGAGGAGCTGTGGGAGCACCTGTTCGAGGCGCCGGCGACGGCACGCACGCTGCAAGAGCATGTGCTGGACATGGCCGCCTATTGCCACCTGGCCCGCGTGGAGTGCAGCGACGAGGAACTGCGCGCCGACGGCACGCTGGCGCGCGAGGATGAGATGGCCTGGCACATCCGCCAGGCACTGGCTCGCCGCGAGCCCGGCGACGGCCCGGTGCTCGCCGTGGTTGGCGGTTTCCATGCCGTCGCACTGCCTGGCCTGCTGGAGGGCACGGGCGCCCAACGCCCCGCGATCTCGCGAAGCACGGTCAGCGACGAAGCGGCCGCGCTCATCCGCTACGGCCAGGACCGGCTCGACCGCCTCAACGGCTACTCGGCTGGCATGACCTCTCCGGCCTGGCAGCAGCAGCTGTGGGAGCGCATGCTGCGCCACGACAAGGCCGGCCTGCAGGCGGGTGCGCGGGTGCGGCAGGAGCTGGCGCTGACCATTCTGTTCGACATCGCCATGGAGCTGCGCACTCGCCATGGCCTGCCTCTACCGATGCCAGCCCTGGGTGCTGCCTACGAGCAAGCCCTCCGGCTCGCTGCCTTGCGCCAGCGCTCCGCCCCCGTGCGCGACGACGTGCTCGACGCAGTGACCAGCTGCTTCGTCAAGGGCGACGCCGATGCCGACGGTGCGCTGGTGCTCGCGGTGGCGCGGCGCATGCTCAGCGGGCAGGCAATGGGCAAGGTGCCGCCTGGAGCGAGCACACCGCCCCTGGTACGCGACTTCGAGTACCGCGCACGCCGCCAGCGGCTGAAGATCGATGACTCGGAGCCGCGCCGCGCCGTGCTCGACATCTACCGTCGACCCGAGCACCGCATCACCAGCCGCCTGTTCCACGGCCTCGGGCTGCTTGGTGTGCCGTTGGCGCACCGCAGCGCCGGCCCCGATTTCGTCAACGGCCTCGGGCTCGAGCGGCTGCAGGAGCATTGGGACTACACCCACTCGGCTGCCACCGAGGCGGCCCTGGTCGAGGCCTCGGTGTACGGCACCACCGTACCCCTGGCGGTGGCGGCACGCTTCGGCGAGCGGCTTGAGCGCTTTGAGTCCGGCGCCGAGCCGCGCCATGCCAAAGGCGCGGCGGCGCTGCTGGCGCAAGCCTGCGTGCTCGGGCTGCACGACCATGTGCCCAAGGTGTGCGGCACGCTGGCCGCCGTCGTGGCCGCCGATGCGCAGTTCGAGACCGTGGCCGCCGCGGCCGGGTCGCTCGGCCTGCTGTGGGAGTCGCGCGAACCGCTGGAGGCGCGCGGCATCGACCAACTGCCGCTGTTGCTCAAGGCCGCCTATGAACGGGCCATCTATCTCGGGCGTGGGCTGCGCGGGGCACCCGGCGACGGGCGCGAGGTGGTGGCGGGCCTGTCACGCCTGCGCGAACTGCTGGCCAGCGAGTCCGGGAGCCACCTCGATGGAGCGCTCTTCTGGGCGCTCATCGACGAGCTGTCCACCAGCAACGAATCGGCGTTCGTGCGCGGTGCGGCGGCCGGCCTGGCCTACGGCGCCGGCCGCCTGTCCGAATCAGCGCTCGGCACGGCGGTCGACGGCCACCTCAACGGACTGATCGCGCCGCGCGATGCCGTGTCCTTCCTGCGCGGGCTGCTGCAGACCGCGCGCGAGGCTGCCTGGCAGCAGCCTGCCCTGCTGTCGGTGCTCGATCGCCTGCTCGGCAGCTGGAATGACGCCGACTTCGTGGCCAACCTGCCCGAACTGCGCCTGGCCTTTGCCGAGATGACGCCGAAGGAGACGGATCGCATCGCCCAGGCCGTGGCCGACCTGCACGGTGAAGCCAGCCTCGGCCGGCTGGTGCGGTACGACGTGTCGGCCGAGCAGGTACAAGCGAACCTCGCCACGACGCAGCAGCTGCTGGACGTGCTGTGCGCCGACGGGCTCGGCGCATGGGTGGGCGCGTGAAGGACCTGGCCCGCTGGCGCCTGGTGCTCGGCAAATACGCCGAGCAGGGTTTGCCGGGCCAGGCGGGCGGCCTGCACGGCGCCAACGGCCGCATGGACCGGGCGCTCGAATACCTCTACGGCCGCGCGTACAAGGGTCGCGGCCTGCGTGACGGTACCGCCCCCGGCTCGCTCGATCCGTCCCAACTCACGCTTGTGACGTGGTTGGGCGAGGTGCGAGAGTTGTTCCCGCAGGAGACTGTCGAGGTCATCGAGAAACATGCACTCGACCGCTACGGGCTCACGGAGCTGGTGACCGACCCTCAGACGCTCGAGCGCCTCGAACCCAACCAGCAACTGCTGCGTACGCTGCTCTCGCTGCGCGGACACCTGAAGGGCGACGTGCTGCATCTCGCACGACGCATCATGCGCCAGGTGGTCGAGGAGATCCGCCGCCAGCTCGAGCCCGAGGTGCGGCAGGCCCTGTCGGGTCGGCTCAACCGCTTCCGCCATTCGCCGATGGCGATCGCGCAGAACTTCGACGCCAAAGGGACCATCCGCAAGAACCTGAAGCACTTCGACCGCGAGCGCGGGCAGCTCGTCATCGAGCAGTTGCGCTTCTTCGAGCGCAATACGCGCCGCCTGCCGTGGGACATCATCCTGTGCGTGGACCAGAGCGGCAGCATGGCCGACTCGGTGATCCACAGCGCGGTCATGGCGGGCATCCTCGCTGCGCTGCCCGCCTTCCGGGTGCGCATCGTCGTGTTCGACACCAGCGTCGTCGATCTCTCCGACCACGCCGACGATCCGGTGGAGACGCTGATGCGTGTGCAACTCGGCGGCGGCACCGACATCGCGCAGGCAGTGCGCTACTGCACCCAACTGGTCGAGAACCCGCATCGCACCGTGCTAGTGCTGGTGACCGACTTCTGCGAGGGCGCACCGCCCAGCGAGCTGGAGCGTGCGGTGAAGAAGCTGGCCGAGTCACGCGTGAAGCTGCTCGGTCTGGCCTCGCTCGACAGCCAGGCGCACCCTGTCTACGACCGCCAGATGGCCGATCGGCTGGCCGCCTGCGGCATGGAGATCGCCGCCCTCACGCCGCAAAAGCTGGCGCACTGGCTGGTGAAGGTGATCTCGTGAGCAGCGTGCTCGACCAGCTCGGCGCACTGCTCGCGCGCTTCGACGACGACTCCTACGTGGCGCTGGCCAATCGGGGCCTGGTGCGCCGCGCCCGCAAGGACCTGGAGCAGCAGAGGGTAGACATCGTCGAGCAGGGCGCGGCGCAGGTGGTGGTGAGCTTCGGAGCGCAGCGCATCCGCTTCGACCACCGCGGCCCGGCGCATGCGCAATGCGATTGCCCGGCGAGCGGCATTTGCCAGCACATCCTCGCCGCAGCGATGGGCCTGCAGCAGACGCTGCAAGCCTCGGCGACTCAGGCAGGCCAAGCCGACGAGCCCGCAGTCGATCCGCTCGCGCCGCTGCAGGCCGCGCTGCTGGTCATCTCCGCGGCCGAGCTTGCTCGCCATGCCGGCAAGGCCGGTTATCGCTGGGCCTGGCAATACGTGCAGGACCTCGAGCCTGAGCATGCGCTGGTGATCTCTGGCAGCCAGCATCTGGTGCTCGCCTTGCAGCGCCCGCGGCTCACGTTGCGCTACCTGGGCGGCGGACTCGATGCCCTGATCGCCGATGCCGAGCTGCCACAGATCGAGAAGTACCGCGTGGCCGCCGTGCTTGCCTTCCAGCGCGCTCACGGACGCGAACTCACGCCGCCCGAGCCCACGTCGCGGCAGCGCACCCAGGCGCTGGACCTGGGCATGGATCACGCTCTGGCGGACTCACGGGATGCAAGTCTCGACGAGTCGCGCGCTAGGCTACGTGCGTCGCTGCGAAAGATCCTGGCCGAGTCCGTGGAACTCGGCCTCGCTCACCTTTCGCAAGGGATTCAAGAGCGGTATTCGACGCTGGCGGTCTGGGCACAAGGCGCGGAGTACCACCGCCTGGCCCTGCTGACGCGCCGCATTGCCGACCACGTGGAACTGCTGCTCGAACGCGCCGGGGGCGCCGACGAGTTGCGATTGCTCGACGAGATCAGCATCGCGCTGGCGCTGGTGTGCGCCTTGGACGTCGCGGCAACCCAGGGCGCCGCGCCGCGGCCACTGGTGGGTCGCGCCCGATCACGCTACGAGGCCTCTGCCTCTCTCGAACTGTTCGGGCTGGGTGCACAGGCCTGGCGCTCGCCCGCCGGATACGTGGGGCTGACGATGATCTTCTGGTCCCCGGCAGAGCAGGCGTTCATGTCCTGCACCGATGCGCGCCCGCAAGCGCAGCGTGGATTCAACCCTATCGCCCGCTACAAGGCGGCCGGCCCTTGGGCCGGGCTGGGTGCGCCGGCGCAGACCACGGGCTATCGCGTCGTTCTGCAGGGGGCTCAAGTCAACGACGCAGGGCGTCTTTCGGCCGCGGACAGCGCCAGCGCTACCGTGTTGCCGTTGGACACCGCAACGCTCGTTCATCAGTTGAAGCCTTGGGACTCCTGGGTCGATATGCTCACTGCTCGTGGCGAGCAACGTGCCAGCCTGCTGGCCGAACCCGATCCCATGAAGGACTGGGTGACGCTGCGGCCGGCGCAGTTCGGCAAGGCCCGATTCGACGATGCCCGGCAAACCCTGATCTGGCCGCTGCTGGACGGAGAGGGGCACATGCTGGCCGCCGAGATGCCCTTTGACGAGTACAGCAGGCATGCCATCGGGCGTGTCGAACGCCTCGGCCCATCAGAACTGGCGCCGGGAACGCTAGTGATCGCGCGGCTGCGCGCGTCCGCCCAGGGTGGCGTGGTGGCGGAGCCGTTGAGCCTGGTGCGCGCGAGCGCCAGGGATAGTTGCGTTGACGCGCTCCACTTCGACGATGCGCCGCCACAGGGCATGGCTTCTGCACTCCTGGAGCGCGTGAAGCGCTTGGTTCCTTTGCAAGATGTGCCGATGCAGGAGGCTGCGCACGTTTCAACCGCACCAAGTGCCTTGCGAGAGCTGCGGCATGAACTGCAGCGACAGGCGGAGCGAGGCACGGGGTCAGAGAACGCCGAAATGGCGCTCGCCGAATTGATGCATCACGCAGATCGCTTGGCCGACGCGGGGCTTACGGCCTTCCGGGCCGCACTGGACCGCGGCGGTAGCACAGGAGAGCGGCTGCTGCGCGCGAACTACTTATGCTTGCAGTGCGAGCGACTGATGCGGGGAGAGGCTTCCGGCTCGGTATGAGCCCGTCGATTGTGGACGGACGATTCGCCTCTCTGTGTGCGGAATGACGTTCTTGCCAATTGACTGCGGGCCAGCCCAATCGAGGATCACCGCAACCACGTTTAGGTCGCCTGGGAGCCGCCTTCCGCGACCGACTCCTACTGGCCGGTTGCGTGAATCCTCTGATCGGTCGGCGACCGACTGCGGTGGCTATGTAGCAGCCATTGACGGGCAGCCAAGGCTCATTAGTCGGCCCTGAACAACCCCAGAGCCCTTGCCGTTGCTTGCTTTCCGGGCGATTGCCGATGGTGTGAGTTGCAGGATTGAGGCCCAATTGCTCTCGGTTCCGTGCAAACTGCACCGAGGTTGCCGATGGGTCCGAAGCCCCGACAAGACGCCGCCGAGCAGGACTTGTTCCGGATGGAACTGGTCAACCTGATCGATCAACGGCATGAACTGGTCAAGCTCGCCGCACTGATCGACTGGCCGGCCTTCGAGCAGGCCTGGGGCCCCAAGTTCGAATCCACCACCGGCCGGCCTGCGCTGCCCACGCGGCTGATGGCCTCGCTGCTGTACCTGAAGCACACGTTCGCGTTGTCGGATGAGGACGTGGTCGAGCGCTGGATCGAGAACCCGTATTGGCAGCACTTCAGCGGGCAGCGCTACTTCCAGCATGAACTGCCCTGCGACCCGTCGAGCCTGGTGCGCTGGAGGCAGCGCATTGGCGAAGAAGGCTGCGAGTGGCTGCTGGAGCACAGCATCAAGGCGGCGATGTCGGCCGGCGTGATGAAGCGGCAGAGCCTGAGCACCGTCATCGTGGACACCACGGTGCAGCCCAAGGCCATTGCGCACCCCACCGACAGCCGGCTGCTGAACCGGGCCAGAGAGCAGCTGGTGGCTGCGGCGCAGGACGCTGGCATCGAGCTGCGCCAGAGCTACGCGCGGGTGGGCAAGACCGCCGAAGCCCAGGCCGGCCGCTATGCTCACGCCCAGCAGTGGCGCCGCATGCGCCGCGAGGTGAAGAAGCTGCGCACCTGGCTGGGCCGCGTGATCCGCGACGTGCAGCGCAAGACGGGCGAGATCACCGGCGTACTGAAGACCCGCATGGAGACCGCGCAGCGGCTGCACGCCCAGCAGCGGGACTCCAAGAACAAGCTGTACGCGCTACATGCCCCTGAGGTCGAGTGCATCGCCAAGGGCAAGGCCAGGACGCCGTACGAGTTCGGTGTGAAGACCTCCGTGGCCGTGACGGCCAAAGAAGGCGTGGTGGTGGGCATGCGCTCGATGCCCGGCTCACCGTACGACGGCTACACGCTGCACAGTCAGCTGGAGCAGGTGGAGATCCTCACGGGGGTGAAGCCCGCCATGGCGCTGGCCGACCGCGGCTACCGGGGTGTGCAGCCGCCTGACGGAACCAGGCTGCTGCTGAGCCACACGCGGGGGCTGCCCAAGGCGCTGAAGAAGCTGCTCAAGCGCCGTCAGGCCATCGAGCCCACCATCGGCCACATGAAGACCGACGGGTTGCTGGCGCGCAACTGGCTCAAAGGCAGCGACGGCGACGCCTTCCACGCGGTGCTGTGCGGTGCCGGACACAACCTGCGGCTGATCCTGGCGCACCTGCGGGTGCTTGTCTTGGCATTGATCGTTCTGACGCGCTACGCGATGAACGCGCTCCTGGCGGTCTGGCCGGATGCGATCGCTGCTCGCACGCGCCTACTGCGCCCAGCCGCCGTTCTGGCCTCGGCTTGAACGGGTTGTTCAGGGCAGACTCCTTAAGCGCCGGCGTACCAACGCAGTAAGGCGTACCAGCCGACAAGCACCGCAGCGGCCAGCACTGCCAGCATGAATCGCTGGCGATTCAATCCGAACCAGATCAACCACCCCACAACGCCGTACAGCAAGGCATTAACGGCAATTGCAGCCGCGGGAATAGCAAAACTTCGCTCCTCGGGATCGGCGATCAAAAACAACCAACTCGGCCATATCGCCACAAGTATCCGATCGAAGTGACCAGTCGACATGATCGAGTGGATGAGTGCCGGATTTCCTCGTAGGAAGGTCCAGTAAACGGCCAGCCAAACGAGAGGAATTGCGCCGCCGATGGTCGCAGCCAAGGCAACGAAACGATACTGGCTCATGGCCTACCTGGTAAGCCTTCGAAGTACGGTCGCGGGCCAGGCGAGCCGGGTGTCGATACGCCCGCCTGCTGCAATACTGAGCGTACGAAGTTCGTACAGTTGTTGCCAGCCAGACGGTACGTTCCAGGGTTCGCCGTCGTTCGTGCAATGAAGTCGGTCATCTTCTTGTCTTGCTCGGCCGTCGTGCTGATGGTCTTGCACTGCTCAGCCTGCTTGGAATCGGACTTCACTGCGCCGGGCGTACCCGTGATCGCAGCCAATCCCGGTGACTCGCTGCGCGGGTAATAGCCAACCGTTGAAGAACTGTTAACGCCGATGCCGACATGTCCGGCTGTCACAGCACCTGGATACAAACACACTGTGGCATCCAGACCCTCCGGATCGACGAACGAGACCGGGTTCCCTTCCGCATATGCGTAAGTATTAATTCCTCCCGCCAGCCCGATAGGATCGGACTGGGTATACCGCCCCGTCTCCCCATCGTAGACCCGGTGCCAGTTGTACCAAAGCCCCGTCGCTTGGTCGCGGTACTGTCCCGGCAATCCGATGTTGAAGCCGCCAACGGTGTCTGTCGGGGTCGCCTGCCGGTCGAAGGCATCGTTGCGGGCTCGCCAAGACACCACACCACTGCCGTTGGTCAGCACCTCCGGCCGCCCGAGGTGGTCGTTGTGGCTGGCGTGGAACATCCCGCCCCGCACGATGCCCAGCAGTTCTTCGCCCAGCCAAACGTAGGCGGTGTTCTGCACCACCCCCCCGCTGCGCTGCTCGTAGAGCAGCCGGCCGTCAGGCGCATACACAAACCGGGTGTCGTGGTTCACGCCTCCAATCACGTCGCGCTTCCACACCCGGAGATGGTGCGGGTCATGCCGCGACTGATGGGCCATCACGCCGCCCTGGTTCATCTGTACCATGCGGCCAAAAGCGTCGTAGGCGTAGGTCCTGGTGCCTCGATAGCCGGTCTCGGAGGTCTGATCCCCATTGGCGTTGTAGCCCAGGGTCAGTGCTCGCGCGCCGCTCACGGTGTGCAATCGCTGTGTGCCCGGATGGTAGGTGTAGCCGGCAACGTCGCTGCCTCGCGTGCGGCTCGTCCGGTTGCCAACGCCGTCGTAGGGGATGGTCAGAGAGGCGGACGGGTCCGCGCTGCGACTGGCGGAGCTGAGCCTCTCGGCGTTGTCGTAGCCGTAGACCGTGCTCTGGGTCGCCAGGATGCCGTCCGTCACCCCGGTCATCAGATTGCTGCTGTCGTAGCCGTAACCCAGGCTGTGCACACCCGGACTCCAGTTGGCTGCCACACGTCCGTCGGTGTCCAGGCTCCAAAGCCGCGGTCGGCCGTTGCCGAAGCGCCATGAATACGGCACAACGCCCACAGGCTGGTACTGCATCGAGTCGGCCACCGTGACCCAGGAGCCTCCGCTGGCGCGCCGCACGGCCGAAATCCGGCCGGCGCCGCCGTACTGCACATCCAGCGCCGTACCGTCAGGGTAGCTCATGCCCGTGACGCGGCCGGCGAGGTCGTAGCTCCAACTCGTGTTGTGCGTCACCCCGTAGGTGACGACGCTCATCGAGGCCAGTTGCCCGTCGGCGGCATAGCCGTAGCTCGTGCTGCCCGCTTCGTAGCTGGTGGAGGTCAAGCGGCCGATGCCGTTCGTGCCCAGGTCGTAGGTCCATGTCTCCGAGAGGGCTCCGCCGCTGCGCGAAGTCGTCCGCCCGAGCAGGTCGTAGCCGAGGCTCAGCACGGTGCCATCGGCCCGGGTTATCTGCGTCAGCCGCCCGCCGACGTCGTAGACGTAGGCCGTGGTGCCACGGTTTGGGCTGACCTCTTGTGTGACCTCGCCGAAGGCGTTGCGGGTGTAGGTGGTGACCAGCCCGTTCGAGTCGGTCACCGTCCGCAGGAAACCTCTGTTGTCGTAGCCGTAGGTGGTCGTAGCGGCTTGGCCAGTATCGGCGGCAACAGTGGTTGTTTTCAGCCGGTTCAGTTGGTCATAGGTTTGAGTCGTCTTGCGACCGAGGGCGTCGACTGTCTGCAGCAGGTTGCCGTTGTTGTCGTAGCTGTGGCTCCACTGCTGACCATCGTTGCCCAATGACTTCCAGGGCCTGCCAAGACTGTCCGAGTGTTCTTTGCTGGAGATGCCGCCGCTGGGGCTGCTGGTGAGCACGCCGCCGCTCCAGTCGGGCAGGTGCCTGGTGTGGCTGGTCACCCGCTCCTCTGGCGTTGCGGGCAGAGACCGCGCCAAGCTGAAGTTGACCTCTTCCCCCAGAGAGTTGGCCACCTTGGTCAGTCGGCCTGAGGCGGCGTAGGTGAAGTAGCGGGCCTGGCCGTCAGCAGGCACCATGCTCAGTAGTTGGTTGCGGCCGTTCCACGTCCAAGTGGTGGTCCGAGCACCGCCGGGCAGTTGTACGGCCGTTGTCAGCACGTTGCCACGCAGGTCGTAGGTGTAGTCGATGACCAAGCCGTTGGCATCGGTCATCCGACCCGGGAGACCGAGCCCGTTGTAGTTGCTGAAGCTGAGTTGATGGCCCAAGGCATTCACGACCGACGAGAGGTTCCCGAGCGTGTCGTAGTTCCGGGTGGTCACGCTTGTCTGCCCACCCGGAAGCAGTCGAGTAGACGTCAGTGTGGCCATCGACTTGTTCGGGTGGAACGTGTAGGCGTACGTCACCTGCCGCGAGCCGCCTCCGATGAGATCCGTCCAGGTTTCGCTGGCGACGCGGCCGCTCGCATACCCTGCCGTGTGGTAGGTGAACGACTGCTTTGCGTACGCAACGCCCGCGGTGTTCTTCAGCGTGCGTTCCAGAAGGTTTTCGGGGCTGGCCCACACGTAGGTTTCAGCAAGAGCAACCGCAGTCCCTGAAGCCCTGGTCTTGGACTGCAGGACGCCCTTCGCATCAAACTGGTAGTCAGTGACGATGCCGTTCCAGTCCACCGTGTAGTCGATGTACCCATTGCTGTCGTAGGCCGTCTGAGCAGCGGCAGCCGCACAGTTTTGTCCAGCGGCGCGTGAAATCGAAGTCAACTTCTTGTTGGTTGCGTTCTGGACGCTGGTGGCCGTCGTGTAGGTGGTGGACAGGCCCTTCTCAGTGCTCACTGTCGTCGAGTTGACACCGTAGGTGAAGGTGTCGCGCTCCTCTCCGCCCGCTAGGCCGCTCTCTTGGACGCGCTTGTCCGGGTAATACGCGTACGTGCTGTAGCGCACGCCGTTGTAACTGATGCCGGTGAGCAGCGTGGAATCGGTGGCTTCGTAGTGGTAGGTGCGAATCGAGGGGCTGGCACCTGGCGAAGTCACTGTGGCTAGCATGCCACTACCGTTGTAGCCGTAAGTCCAAGTGTTGCCGGCTGGATCAGTCACGGCGCTGACGCGGTTTCCACTCCAGGTGATGTTGATGGTCTGACCCACACCGTTGGTCAGCTTGTGGATCTTTTCAGCACCGGCAGGACCATCCCATTGAAAGGCCACGATCAGCTCACCCGTGAAGCGCTGAATCCGGCTCGCCGGGCCGCCGTAGGGGTTGAAGCTGAACACCTTCTGGTCCTTGTACAGCGCCCACTCGCCGTAGTCGTAGTACAGCTCTCCAAGCTTCTCGTTGCCGCCAGCGACACGATAGACATAGCTGTAAGGGGCACCTGACTGGTCATAAAGCCAATAGGTGTATTGCTCGCCCCCCGGAAAGGTCACCGTTGCGCTGAGGGGGTAGGTGAAGCCCTCTTCGTTGGTGAACAGCGTGGAAGAGCGGACCAACCTCGGCGCATCCACCGACGAGGCCCACTTAGGCCCGAAGAGGAGTCCGCCCACATTGCCACGGCTGCGGTATGTGCGGTCTAGACGAAGGCCGTGCAGCCCGCCAGCGGAAAAGTCCAATTCACTCTGGTACTTTTCTCCTGTTGCAATAACGACCGGCTTTTCGGTTGTCTCTTCGCAATCGGATTTGTCGGTGTTCTGGTTCGAGTCCCCCGTTGCGTTCTGCACGCCACCGCTCCAGCCAGAAATCACTCCATGGGCGAGCATAGTGGGGCTGAGTCCACCCAGATACAAACCTATCGGGTCCAGGACGCCGTCAAACACAACGCCATTGCTGAGCGGCGTAGACCGGACCGTTACGGACTGCTTAGATGCAGAACTCCCGACCTCGCTCAGATTTTGATCTAGCGGATCCGGGGGACGGCCAGCCTCCGCGAGACCAATTACAAAAGGCAGCGTCATCGCGAGCAGCATGTTTCGCTGAGACGCGGCTCCAATTGCTGCTCTAGGAAGCGACAAAAGAGTTCGTTTTGCCGCCATTGACTGAACAAGACTGTTTGTCACTTGCATATCTCTGTTACAAATTCCGAGTTAGTGCAGTGCCGATCAATACGTCTCGAGCGAGCCTCGCTGTCCTCTGACGCATCCGCTAGCGAGCACCGTCATTGCGACGAGATCAAAAGCAATCTGCGCGACGAAAGGCTTGGGACGTTCTCGTCCCCTGGGTACACGGCCCCACTTGTGCTTGCAGGCAAGTCAAGGGGGAAATGCTGCGACCCTTTGCGTCACAGCGCCGAGCCAAAGCTCTGCCGAGCGGTCATCCAGAGATCTGCCGCCGGCTCTTGGTCCGAGCCGCGGGGCTGAGCGCCATAGCAGATGCCTTGCCAGTGGCGCCGGCGCAGGATCCGCCCAACACACGGATGTCGAGAGGAGCCGTATGGGCAGTGCGACTACCGGAGGATCCCCCACCAACGATCGCCACCTTGTCCCCACGGCGAATCTGGCAGGCGGCGCTACCCGGGTTTGGCGAGAAGACCTGAACGCCCGCTGGCTCGACGATGCGCCGCACGGCCTCCGCGGCACTTGGACTCTGGCCGCCAGAACCCGATGCCTGAGCGAGCGCAGAAGAAACGGGAATCACCCCGAGCACCGCAACCAGCCATGAACATGGCCAGCCGCGTACGCGCACCGCGCGCGGCAACAACTCATTCATATCAGCTCCCTGACAATTCTGATCAACCAAACCTGAAGGCTGGAGTCATCTTCCGTGACTTGAGCCAAGGTCGCAGCCGCTCCCGCCTGCCTCCGCTACAGGAGCGACTGTTCGTTCCTGAGCGGTAGCGATGGGACTGCTCAATAATCGACAATGTCCGAGACATAGGACATCGTCAATATAGGGTTAGCTCCGATTCCCGTCCGGCACAAGCCCGCCACCAAGACTCACAGAGGCCGCTGCGCCGCTCCGTATTGCCCAGTCGATCTCGCCCAGGAACCGCCGCCGAGTTCTCACTCACGGGGACCCCTCCGGCTTGAGCGACCGGGTTCACTCACGTGGCAGCGGTTGGCGCGGTAGCACTCAGCCGCGGCAACTGCCATTGGCACGGCGATGACGGCAAAGGCCCACACCTAAGGCTCGATCCCGTTCTGCTCGCCTTTGGTGGACCAGATGCAGTGGTTCACCTATCAAGCCATGGCCTGTGACCCCTTACGGCAGACCGCCGTCCTCGCAGCCCTCCTCAAAACTGAGATCTCCGGGGCGCACTGGGCCGGCCAATCCAGTGCAGCGCTCAGCCTGATGGCTCTCCAGTAAGGCCTTCAACGACGCAGATCGCACCGGGCCGGCTGGGCGCACTTAACCCCGTCTCTTGCCACCAATGAGTACCTGACCAAGCCGCGCCCTCGACGGTCGACGCTGCAGCGGGCTCGCGGGGTCCAAGGCGAATGGTCGGGTGAGCAGCCTCAGAGCGTCAACCTCTTTGGTCGAGCCAACGACACCCTTGTGGCCGAAGATGCACGGTTGTTGCACGGCCACCACCGAGTGTGAGACCCTGAGCTGCCGAAGCGCCCAAGGAAAGGCATGGCAATGAACTATCTGATCCCGAGCGCCGCCGCGGTCCTGTTTGCACTTTTCGCAGCTTCCGCAAATGCGCGTACACCATATCAAGCGTGTCTCAAGGACCACCGCTCGATGAAGGTGGACGCGGAAGTCGGTATGACTATGCCGATCGCGAAATTCATTGTCTCCGGCAAGCTCGACGTGCGCTCCCTGGTAGTCGGCCCTGAACAACCCCAGAGCCCTTGCCGTTGCTTGCTTTCCGGGCGATTGCCGATGGTGTGAGTTGCAGGATTGAGGCCCAATTGCTCTCGGTTCCGTGCAAACTGCACCGAGGTTGCCGATGGGTCCGAAGCCCCGACAAGACGCCGCCGAGCAGGACTTGTTCCGGATGGAACTGGTCAACCTGATCGATCAACGGCATGAACTGGTCAAGCTCGCCGCACTGATCGACTGGCCGGCCTTCGAGCAGGCCTGGGGCCCCAAGTTCGAATCCACCACCGGCCGGCCTGCGCTGCCCACGCGGCTGATGGCCTCGCTGCTGTACCTGAAGCACACGTTCGCGTTGTCGGATGAGGACGTGGTCGAGCGCTGGATCGAGAACCCGTATTGGCAGCACTTCAGCGGGCAGCGCTACTTCCAGCATGAACTGCCCTGCGACCCGTCGAGCCTGGTGCGCTGGAGGCAGCGCATTGGCGAGGAAGGCTGCGAGTGGCTGCTGGAGCACAGCATCAAGGCGGCGATGTCGGCCGGTGTGATGAAGCGGCAGAGCCTGAGCACCGTCATCGTGGACACCACGGTGCAGCCCAAGGCCATTGCGCACCCCACCGACAGCCGGCTGCTGAACCGGGCCAGAGAGCAGCTGGTGGCTGCGGCGCAGGACGCTGGCATCGAGCTGCGCCAGAGCTACGCGCGGGTGGGCAAGACCGCCGAAGCCCAGGCCGGCCGCTATGCTCACGCCCAGCAGTGGCGCCGCATGCGCCGCGAGGTGAAGAAGCTGCGCACCTGGCTGGGCCGCGTGATCCGCGACGTGCAGCGCAAGACGGGC
This sequence comes from Rhizobacter sp., assembly GCA_019635355.1. NCBI lineage: Bacteria > Pseudomonadati > Pseudomonadota > Betaproteobacteria > Burkholderiales > Sphaerotilaceae > Rhizobacter > Rhizobacter sp. The sequence goes on from JAHBZQ010000002.1 coordinate 37,531, forward strand.
GAGATCACCGGCGTACTGAAGACCCGCATGGAGACCGCGCAGCGGCTGCACGCCCAGCAGCGGGACTCCAAGAACAAGCTGTACGCGCTACATGCCCCTGAGGTCGAGTGCATCGCCAAGGGCAAGGCCAGGACGCCGTACGAGTTCGGTGTGAAGACCTCCGTGGCCGTGACGGCCAAAGAAGGCGTGGTGGTGGGCATGCGCTCGATGCCCGGCTCACCGTACGACGGCTACACGCTGCACAGTCAGCTGGAGCAGGTGGAGATCCTCACGGGGGTGAAGCCCGCCATGGCGCTGGCCGACCGCGGCTACCGGGGTGTGCAGCCGCCTGACGGAACCAGGCTGCTGCTGAGCCACACGCGGGGGCTGCCCAAGGCGCTGAAGAAGCTGCTCAAGCGCCGTCAGGCCATCGAGCCCACCATCGGCCACATGAAGACCGACGGGTTGCTGGCGCGCAACTGGCTCAAAGGCAGCGACGGCGACGCCTTCCACGCGGTGCTGTGCGGTGCCGGACACAACCTGCGGCTGATCCTGGCGCACCTGCGGGTGCTTGTCTTGGCATTGATCGTTCTGACGCGCTACGCGATGAACGCGCTCCTGGCGGTCTGGCCGGATGCGATCGCTGCTCGCACGCGCCTACTGCGCCCAGCCGCCGTTCTGGCCTCGGCTTGAACGGGTTGTTCAGGGCAGACTACCAAGTCCAGTAGCGCTAACGGTTTGGTCGCGTGGCGTCGTGACCGAACGCGCACAGCTAGAAGTCACAGTACTGGCTGAAATTGCGCGCTCCTTGGAAAGACGTCCCGATCACCTGGCCGATGAAGTCTGATTGTGGAGTCCGGGTGTTCGCTCCAATGACCGCCAGCCCTCGACCGTTCCGACAGTTCACGATTACCTTGACTTCTCTCGGGCATCGGTTGGTCAAAGTGATAGGCCCGGGCACGTCATAGGTTTCAAACCGGTGGCCGGAGACGAACGCCCCTTGACGGGTGTACTCCACGTTCTCAACTTTCACGCTCATGGTCGTACCCTCTTCCCGGCGCACGTCCAGGCATGCCAGGTCCTCTGGCGTATTGGCCCTGCCCATCAGGGATCCGGAGAGCGCGCGTCGCTCTGCGGCACGCCCCTCGGCTTGTGCCTTCGCATGGCCCAGCCCAGCCGCCCGCTTACGCCACTGCTCAGCCAAGGCATGGTCCCTCAGCCAAGCAGGCCCAGTGCTATAGAGGCCGAAGAGGTTGTACATGGCTGTCGTGTTCTGCCGGCTTGCTGCGAGGGTGTACCAAGCGATCGCTTGTCGGTAGTCCCGCACCGTTGGGTGGCTCGCCGTTGACAGCTGAAAGCCGGCCCACACCATTGCCTCCACGTTGCCCTTGCTCGCTTCGGCTTCGAGCGCTTCGCGGATCCTCGGCAATGCGTCGTCATCGGAACGTCGGGAGTAGTGCGCCTCTTCTAAGGCATCGGCATAGCTCATAGGCCTAGTGGCTTGCCTTTGGGTCCCGCCGACGGAACCGGCAGGCAATTGGTCGGCGAACGCCAACAAGTGATCAAAGCCACTCACCTCCTGGAACACGCCAGCTCTCCCCCCTTTACCATTGCCGGCGGCATCGAGCCAATTGAAGTCGTAATGGGTGAAGTCTCCCTTCAGAAAGATCATGGCGCCCGAGTTGCCTTGACACTGGCTTGGTTCGTTGGTCAACCGAAGCCAGATGTGTGAGGTGGTTGAGGCGTGGTGGCTGTGAACGACGCCACGGCAGGTCCAGGTTCGCCCTCGCGCCAGGAGATCCCCCTCCAGCGAAGTGGTGCCATCCGCTCGTCTCAGCAGTCTCAAGTTCATCCAGGTCTCTCCGTCCGGATCCGCCAGTCGAATCAACCCGTCAGAAGGTGACCCGGGCGAGCGTGACGAGGCAGCCGCCGACTCGGTGGTCGGTGTGGCGGCGGCCCGGCTGGCCGGCCCCGACTGCGCCGTTGCCGAGGCGCAGCAGGTGACAATGATCACGAGCCAGAAATGGCGGGCGAGATCTTGGGTAAGCGACATGGGGGTGACTCCCTAGAGTGAGCGTTGCGAGCGTCTTGGACTAGAAGCCGGCAGTGACGGGTTGCAGTCGGATGCGGGGGATAGAGGTCGAGCGCCTGGCACACATGGGTTCTCCTGATTAGCAACGACCATCAGTAGCTCGCCCCATGAGCCAGTGGCCGTCGACGATGTGCCTTCCCGCAACGGAGGCCATCATGCCAATCAACAGCATCCAGTTCCAGCCCGGTCTGTCGATGTTTGCTTTCATCGAACGCTACGGCACCGAGGAGAAGTGCGAGGCCGCGATCGCAGCAGCGCGCTGGCCCGACGGCTACATCTGTCCGCGCTGCCAGGGTACCGCAGCCCTGTCCTTCCGCCGCGGGCGGCAGTCGTTCCGGGAGTGTCGCGGCTGCCGCTACCAATGCAGCCTGATCGTCGGCACCATGTTCGAAGGCACCAAGGTCGCCCTGACGCGCTGGTTCCTGGCGATGCAGTTGCTCAGTCAAGCCAAGAACAATGTCGCCGCCTTGGAACTGCGGCGCCAGCTGGGCGTGTCGTATCCCACAGCCTGGCTCATGAAGCACAAGATCATGGAAGCGATGCGGCAGGCCGAGGAGGACCGGCAGCTCTCCGGACGCGTTGAGATCGACGACGCCTACCTCGGTGGAGAGCGCAGCGGCGGCAAGACCGGTCGCGGATCGGAGAACAAGGTCCCTTTTGTGCTGGCGGTGCAGACGATCGGCTTGAACGCCAAGCCTGATGTCGTCTGCATCGCCCAACTGCCGTTTCGTCGCGAAGCCATCGCCGAGTTCTGCGCCCAGCACTTGGTGCGTCCGCTGACTGTCGTGTCCGACGGGCTGGACTGCTTCGCCGTGGCCTCCGGCGCCGGCGTGCACGAGCGCATCGTCACCGGCGGCGGCAAGGCCGCGGCCCGGCATCCAGAGTTTCAGGCGGTCAACATCATGCTGAGCAACCTGAAGACCGCGCTGACCGGGACGTACCACGCCTTCAAGTTCAGCAAGTACGCCCAGCGCTACCTGGCTGAGTTCCAGTACCGGTTCAACCGACGCCGCGACATGGCCGCCATGCTTGGCGAGATGGTCGTCGGGATGCTTCATGCCAAACCGGCTCACATGGCTCTCATCAGGCGGCCTGAGGCTTGTTGCTAATCAGGTGGGTTCTTGCGTTGCAGTCATCAGGTGAAGGGACACGGTTCTTCGCCCAGACTGCGCCAGATCGAGTAACGCTAACAGGTCGTGGATTCTGTTCCCTCAGCGCAGTTAGGCTGAGCATGGCTTGCCACAATGGCGGACGGCCTTCCGTGAGTGAACTTGCGTGTGAGACGCTGCTGCGCCAGCGGCTTTCCTGCAGAAGCGGTTTGGAGCCAACCAGCGACCTGTTCTGTGTTCCACGTGGTTGTTCAGGCAGCCCGTTGGCGATAAATACCAAGACGGTTGACAACGGAAAGCCTACCCAGTAGCGGAGCACTCGATCAGCATCCGATCGTCGTCAGGCCACCTGGTTTCTCCTCCGCGAACCGGAGCGGCCGCAACACCGCCGATGCTGCACCAAGGTGCGCAAGGTGTTGGCTCGCTACCTGCACACTCGCCGCTTGGTGGCTGTGGCCGACTGAGGGGTGCTCTCCATCGATATGGCCACGATCCGGCAAGGTCCGCGTCGCTTTGGCGGGGCGCAGTTCCCCGTCTCTCGGCAAGTTGGGTTGAGAAGCTTGCAGAGAAGTTGCCGAGATTGGCTTGGTTACTGCGCTGCTGACGTCGGCCGCTAAACAATGGACGGTCAACGAGCGAGAATGATCGGCGTGTTCGAATGACCGCAAAGCTAGAGAGATTGGCCGTCGAGGTCATCGCGACGAAGGTACTAAGCGCTTGAACCTCCTCTGGCGACGTCAAGTGACGTTGCTCGGCGGCGGCGATGCGCTCACGTTGGCAAGGCGAGCTCAAAGGTCGGCTACCGCTGAGCAGCACATTAGACAAGTTAGGTTGGTGCCGTCCGCGCTAGGCGAGTTCGGGTTGCTGATCGCTGCGGCCACACTCAACGGCAAAAGAGTGATCGTTGGCGCAGCATGCCCGAGCAGCCTCCCACTGTACGTCAAGCATGCCTGCGCCGGGCGGCCTGCGGAGTACGACAACTGCGACCTTGCAGAAGGGCAAGTCCGCCAGGAGGCCTCCTGCCATGTACAGGTCCCAGGCGTCAAGCTGATGGGCGGGCGGCTTTGGGGTCTGTGCCTCTGGCAATGGCGGTGGCTCGATCAACGGTTCGCCTGTCAAACGCAGGTTGAACCTAGCGGCGAACGCCTCAAGGACTGTGCTTCGCCACAGCGACAAGACCGCATAGCGCCAACGCGAATCTTTCGCGCAGAGGCTGCCTCCAGCCCACTCAGCGGGCGACATGCAGTTGTCTAGGGCGCTGGCGAGCAGTTGCCCGAAAGGCGCGGCCGGCTGAATCCAGGCAGCGCCCATGTCGAGTTCTGCGCCGGCACAGTCGGACAGTACCAAGTCCAGTAGGGCTAACGGTCTGGTCGCGTGGCGTCGAGAGCGAGCGCGCACAGCCAGTGCCGCACGATGTGAGATCGGACGTATGGTCATATGTGCGAAACGGTGTATGCCGCAGTCAGTTGGAGCTTCTGCCAACTCAATCCTCAGCGGCAGCCTCGATGAGCTTAGTCGACGGCTCGGACGAGATCTGAGGCGGGACGCTCAAGCGCTCGAGCCAATCTCACTATGACGCCGAGAGTTGGTGACTTCACTCCACGCTCAAGTTGGCTGACATAGGAACTGTGAACCTCGGCGCGATGGGCCAGTTCTTCCTGGGAGATGCTCAGTTCTTCGCGTCGGCGACGAACCTCTCGACCAAATCGAACCTCTGCCGTTCCCACGAGGGGATCGTGGTTCTCTGCGTACTATCGTGCCAGAGACGATAGTGTCAGTCTGGGTGCTCAGGAGGCGGTGCTCAGCTTGGCGGTGTACGCCATCGCGCCGCACGAGAACTCTCCAGTGCACCGGCGCGCGCTTCGCCTAGGACGCACTGTCCATCAGCGTGAATGGCCCCTCATCTCCACCGCTCGGATGATCTCCGAGGCGGGCCTATCAAGTGCTCGGGCAAGCCTCACGATGACCTTCAGCGTGGGCGACTTAAGGCCACGTTCGAGTTGGCTGATGTAGGTGCTGTGTACCTCCGCCCGATCTGCAAGTTCCTCTTGCGAGAGGCCCTTCGCGTCGCGGCAGCGACGTACCTCTTTCCCGAACCGGATCTCCACTGTTCCCACTTGGAGAATCGTGGGTTGGCAGGTACTATCGTGCCAGAGACAATAGTGTCAGTTTTGCGGGCCAGGGCAACTGTCAACCCTCTCACCGCGATCTCACCAGGTAGTCGCAGTGAGCATGATCGGAGTGGCCAAGGTCCCGCCAGTCGCGTGGCATCCGTTGTGCGTTTCGTACGCCGCCGTGATGTTCAACCCACTCTACGTCCAGGTGGCAGAGCAAGGCGTTGAGTTTGAGATCCGGCTAGTCTGGGCGCTCGGACTCACGTTCGAGTTCGAGCAAGAGATCGTTGGGGTCTGGCCACAGCTGGGGACTGAGCTCGCAACCTCGAAGCTGATCACACGTGATCTCAACCTTCGAGGCGTCCAACGCATTGCCGTGCTCGTCGATGGAGCCGATAGGTCGACTGGCTCCACAGCGGTGCGCAGCGATGAAGGCACGGCGGCGGTTGAGGCGTCCACCCAGCATCAGTCCATCTACTTCGCCGGGATCACGCGTCGCGCCAAGTCCAACACTGCCAGTGCGCTGTCGTTGATGCATGCGGCACCCCCGCACCAAACCGCGACTTCCAGCGAAGGCACTTTCGGGGGCGGAGGAATCTCCAAAGGCCTGGGGAGCCGTCGCCGAAGGCATGAACGGTCTCGTCAGTGCGTGACGCGGCCTCAACGTGCTTCGTTGGCCGCAGTGCGTGCAGTAGAGGTGGCCGGTCGCCTCCAGGACTGCCTGTCTGCCGCTTTGCGCCGGCGCCGCTTTGCGAGTGCGGAGTCTGCGGCTGCGTTCGTCGGGGCCTGGCTGGTGGCGGCGGAGCGTCGGCTTCGGGTCGACAGGGTGTCTGGGGTCAGGCTTTGGGGTGGTGGTGCTCGGGTGGCTGCTGTTCGGCAGGGGGTGCGTCCATGATCAACATCGGGGCGGTGTTCGCCCGGGTCAAGCGGGCACTGATGCGGCGCGGTCGCACGGTGCACGAGGCGGAAGACCTGGTGCAGGAGGCCTGGCTGCGGGTGGCGAGCGTCGGCGGGTTGGACAAGGCGGCCAATCCGGCTGGGTTTCTGATGCGGACGGCGCTCAACCTGTCGATCGATGCGCACCGGGCCCAGAGTGCGCGGGGCGAGGAGGTGGCCATCGAGGACGTGGTGCTGACGGATGCCGCGCCCGGCGCTGAAGACCAGGTGCTGGGCCGGGAGCGCATGGCGCGGATGTACGTGTGCCTGGGGCGGCTGCCGGCACGGTCGCGCGCGATCTTCGTGGCCCACAGGGTCGAAGGGCTGACGTACAGCGAGGTGGCCCGGGAGATGGGTATCAGCGTCACCGCGGTGGAGAAGCATGTGACGAAGGCGACGCTGCTGATCACCCACTGCATGGAGGGCTGGTAGCTGCATCGGGATCCGGGGCTTGGGCTGTTCGTCGGTGGTTCTTCGGTAGTTTGGAGGGTCTCTCGGGGCGCCGGACCGAACGTTTCGGTGGCTGCTGCCGGTTCGGCGCGATGCTGGATTGGGGCTGATCCTGCTTTGGTGGCAAGGGGTTTGGGCGTTGCTGGGCGGGTTGCCTGTCAAAGCATATCGTCGGGTAGGTTCCCTGTGTGTGGGCTCGGGTCTACATTGCGCCCCTGGATCTTCGACATCGGCAGGCTGGGAGGCATCCCCGATGGTCAGGAACTGGGGAGCCTTGTTGAAGCGGGTTCGGTCGATGCTGCTGCGCCGTGGCCGTTCGTCCGAAGATGCCGATGATCTGGTGCAGGAGGCCTGGTTGCGGCTGGCGATGTACACGCGCGAGACACCGGTGGACAAGCCGGGTGCGTTCCTGGCGCGGACGGCGCTGAACCTGGCGGTGTCGGCAGACAGGGCCAGGGCTGTGCGCGGTGAGGAGGTGGAAGTGGAACAGGTGGCATTGGCGGATTCGTCCCCGGGCACGGAAGCCGCGGTGCTGGCGCGCGAGCGCCTGGCCCGGCTGGATGTGTGCGTGTCGCGCCTGGGTGGGCGCACGCGGGCCATCTTCCTGGACGTGCGCTTCGGCGACATGAGCTACCCGGAGGCGGCGCGCCGCTACGGCATCTCGGTGAGCGCGGTCGAAAAGCAGATGGCCAAGGCCACGATGCTGGTCACGCGCTGGATGGAGGGCTGGTAGGCATGGGCCGGCAGAGTGGCCCGCCGCCCGGTGGCGAGCCTGCGGAAACCCCCCACGTGACGCCGGAGATCGCGGCCGAGGCCGCGGCCTGGGTGGCGCGCCTGCACGGGCCCAGCCGTTCGCGTGCGATGGAGCTGGAGTGCCTGAAGTGGCAGGCCCGCTCTGCGGCGCACGGCCATGCCTTCGAGCGCTGCACGGCGACCTGGGAGGAGGTGCCCTACGCGGCGCGTGTCTTCGGGTTCTCCGGAAGCCTGGATGGTCTGCGCCGAGGCGTGGTCGACGAAGACGACGAGGACGATGAAGGCGGGAGTGGCCCGAAAGGGGGGGGGGGACTCGGCCGCGGGCTGTTCATGCTGCTGGGGCTTGGCGCGGTGGCGCTGGTCGGCGCAGTGGGCTGGGGCCTGCTGGGTGACGTCGCGGACTACCGTACTGCGGTGGGGGAGGCCCAGACCGTGGTGCTGGATGACGGCACGCGGATGTCGCTGAACACCGATACCCGTGTCCAGGTCGACTACGGTGCGCAGCGGCGCACCGTGAATGTGGTGGGCGGCGAGGCCGTCTTCGAGGTGGCCAGGGACGTGGGGCGGCCTTTTGTGGTGCGCGCGGCCGGCAGCGAGGTGGTGGCGCTGGGCACGGTCTTCTCGGTGCGCCTGCGGCCCAAGGGGCCCGGCGCTGCAGCGTCACTTGCAGTCACGCTGGTGGAGGGCAAGGTCGAGTTGCGTGCTGCCGAGGGTGCGCCCTCCGATGCGGTGGCGCCGGAGCGGCCGGTGGTGATGCAGCCGGGTGAGCGGGTGCTGTTGTCTGGTGCGGTGGCCGAGGCTGGGGCGGGGGCCGCTGCGCCGGTGCAGCGGCTCGACCATCCGCGGCTGGAGCAGGTGCTGGCCTGGCAGCGCAACGAGGCGGTGTTCGAGCGGGCCACGCTGGCCGAGGCGGTGGCGGAGATGAACCGCTACAGCCGTACGCCTGTGGTGTTGGCGGGTGATCTCGCGAAGGCTGACGGGCAGGTGAGTGGGCAGTTCCGCACCGGTGACAACCTGGCCTTTGCGCGGGCCATGGCGATGCTGCACGGGCTGAGCCTGCAGGAGAAGGAAGGACGCCTGGAGCTGTCGCGGGGCGAGATGCCGGGACGCTAGGGGGAACCCTGGTTGGAAAAAAAGCTGGTCGTTTCGTCATCCCGTTGTCGAACATGGATGACGGAGTGACAAGGGATGGGCAAGTCGATCTTGCGATGTTTCCGGGCAGCACGCATGTACGTGCTGATCAGCCTGGGGGCGTCGCTGTTCTTCGCGGGCGGCTTCTGGGGCGGGATGGCACTGGCGTCCAGTGCCGATCCACTGTCTCGTTATGCGATTCACCAGCCGGCGCAGCCGCTGGCCGATTCGCTGAGGGCGGTGGCGCGCCTGACGGGCGCTTCTCTGCTCTTCGACCCCAGGGCCGTTGAAGGCCTGGTGTCCCGGGCGATCTCCGGGCAGTTCTCGGCCGCGGAGGCCGTGGACAGGCTGCTGCAAGGCACCGGGCTGGAGCTGATGGTGCAGCCCGACGGGGCCCTGGTGGTGAGGGCGCCGCGATCCGGTGGGATGGCGGGTGATCCCGGCAGGGCTGCCGCGGCTGCGGATGGCGCAGGCGCTGCGCCGAACCATCCCGACGATCGTTCTGGGGTTGTTGTTGCTGCTGGCGCCGCGGCCGTGACCACGCCCCAGGTTGCGGAGAAGATCGAGATCACCGGCTCGAGGCTGCGGCGCATCGATGGCGACACGGCTTTGCCGGTCAACGTCTACAGCGCCGCCGACGTCGAGAAAAGCGGGCAGCCGTCGCTGGGCCGCTTCCTGGCCAGCCTCAACGAGGTCTCGATGGGGCAGGGCGAGGGGGCGTTCAGCTCGAACACGCAGGGGCAGGGGAACGTGCAGCTGCGCGGCCTGCCGCTGGGCTCGACGCTGGTGCTCGTGAACGGCCGGCGCATGCAGGCCGTCGGTTCTTCCGCCGGCAACTTCTTCAACCTCAACCTCATCCCGCTGGCGGCGGTGGAGCGTGTGGAGGTCGTGCCGGTGGGCTCGTCGGCGGTCTACGGCGGCGATGCGCTGGCCGGCGTCGTCAACGTGATCCTCAAGCGCTGGATCGACGGGTACAGCCTGGATGTCCGGCTGGGCACCGGCCGTGGGCTGGGCGATGGTGCGGTGTCCCTGGGCACGGGTGGGCGCAGCGCCAACGGGTCGTGGATGCTCATCGGCTCGGCCAGCAAGGCCACGCCGCTGATGATGGACGAGAGGGCGTTCTTCCGCGATGCGGACTACCGGCGCTACGGCGGGCCGGACGCGCGGGCGCGGAACTGCTCGCCCGGGACGGTCACGAGTGCCTCGGGTGCCAACCTGCCGGGGCTGGGGTCGACGTTTGCGGGCATCCCGGTCTCAGAGGCGGGCGTGCCGTTGACCATTGCGAGTTTTGAGGCGAGCGCGGGTCAGGCCAATCTGTGCCCGAACCTGTCGCAGAACGCGACCACGGCCCTGGTGCACGGCAACGAGACGCTGGCCGTGCATGCCTCCGGCCAGTACGGATGGGCGGGCGGCGCGGAGGCCTTCGGCGAGCTGAGCCTCGTGCAGGAGCGGGTGCGGGCCGAGGGCCTGGGCCTGAACCTCAACAACCTGCTGGTGCCGGCCAGCAATCCGAACAACCCTTTCGGGGTGGACGTGCGGGTCACGGCACGGCTGGGGGCGGAGAACGGCCGCGATGCGTACACGCGGGAGACGAACTTCACGCGGGCGCTGGCGGGCCTGCGCGGGCCGCTTGGCAGCTGGGACTACGAGCTCTCGGCCTCGGTGGCGCTGGACAAGGGCGACCGGGTGCTGGAGAACAACACGGTCAACGCGGCAGCCCGCACGGCGGCGCTGGCCACCAGCGATCCTGCCGCTTCGCTCAACCCGTTTGCGACGGGAAGTGCGGCTTCCGAGGCGGTGCTGAGGTCCATCTGGTCCGACAACCTGAGGGAGACGCTGGGCCGCAAGGACCTGGTCGGTGCCTTCGCGCGCGGGCCGCTGTTCACGCTGCCGGCTGGCCCCGTCGACGCCATCGTCGGCATCGAGGCGGCGCGGGACCGCTACGAGACGGTGCAGGGCGCCGCGGTCTACGACACCAGCAGGAACACCCAGGCCGCCTACGCTGAGGTTCGCCTGCCGCTGCTGCGTGGCAAGGCCGAGGGGCAGCGCGACTGGACCATGGCTGCGCTCACGCTGGCGGGCCGTGGCGACCGCTACAGCGACTTCGGCTCCGCGACGACCTACCAGGCGGGCCTGGAGCTGCGGCCCAGCCAGGCGCTGCTGGTCCGGGGCTCGGCGGCGACTTCGTTCAAGCCGCCCACGCTGCTGCAGAGCAACGTCAACGAGACGGTCTTCCCGATCGAGACGGCGCGCCTCTTCGACCCGCGCCGCGGCAATGCCCCGGTCACCGGCGGTGAATGGGTGCGCACGGTCAACCCCGAGCTGCAGCCGGAGACGGGCAAGGCCTATGCGCTGGGCGCGGTGTGGGAGCCGGCTGCCGGCGGCACACGGCTTGCCGCGACGGCCTGGCGCGTGAGGATCGACGACATGATCGGCATCCTGCTGCCGCAGGTCGTGGTGGACAACGAGGCGCTGTTCCCGTCGTTCGTCGTGCGGGGCCCGTCGAGCGATGGCGGGCCTGGGCCGATCACGCGGGTGATCTGGGCGGAGTCCAACTTTGGCTACGTGCAGACGGGTGGCTTCGACCTGGAGCTGACGCAGTCGCTGATGACCTCGGTGGGGCGCTGGACCCTGGGCGCCAGCGCGACGAGGACGACGGACTATTCGGTGGCGATCTCGCCCGACGTGGCTGCCACGGGCCGGGTGGGGCAGCGCTTCGCGGACTACTGGGCGCCGGACTGGAAGGGCCGGCTGTCGCTGGGCTGGGCGCGCGGCGCCTGGAGCGCGGGCGTCGCAAGCCGCTACGTCTCTGCGTACCAGGACATCGGCGAGCCGGCGCGGACGCTGGGCGACAGCTGGGTGCACGACCTGTCGGCGCGCGTCGACCTGAAGCGGTTGGGGCTGGATCTGGGGATGGCGAAGTCGGCGACCTTGTCGCTCTCGATCGTCAACCTCGCCGACAAGGCGCCGCAGTACGTCAACGACTCGCCGTACTACGACATCACGCAGGCGGACTGGCGCGGCCGCTACGCCAGCGTCCGTTTCACGCTGGACTGGTAGGCCAGTCACACCCGAGCCGGGTGTGTGGGCCGATTCCCGGCCCCAGCCCGATCCAGCACGGCCGCTTGCGGCCCTTCAGGACCTTTTCTCATGCTCTCAGCCATGCCTGGGCGCCGCATCGTGGCGGCGCTCGAGAACTTCGTTCGCCTCTCGTTTTGTGCTGCCCTGGCCGGTTGTGCCGTGACCACGGTCGGTGCTTCTGGGTCTGCTGCCAGGCCCGCTGATCCGGTTGCTGGGCCCAGTGTCCGGGATGTCGTGGAGTTCACGCGCATCGTGCAGCCGACGGCCGGCGACCTCGATCGCGGCCTGAGCACGGTCTCGCCCGACGGCAGCACGGCCTTTGTCGTGACCCGTCGCGCGAACACGCGCATCGACCGGAACCGGTACCAGATCCTGTTGCTGGACTTGCGGCCCGAGACGCTTGTGGCGGGCCGGGCAGCCCAGCCGAAAGTGCTGGCCACGCTGGACCCGGAACTCGACCACAACGCGGCCTATCCCGCGCTGCAGGACGTGCAGTGGGCCGGGAACCGGACCCTGGTGTTCCGAGCGCGCATCAAAGGCCGCGTCTTCCAGGTCTTCAGGGTGGAGGCCGCCAGCGGGCGACTCACGCAGCTGACGCACTCGCCGACCGACGTGGTGTCCTTCGACGTTTCCGAGGACCTGAAGCGGGTGCTCTACACGGCCCAGTTGGACAACCCGCCGCTGGCGCCGGGCGAGCGCAGCGTCGTCGTCGGCAACCGGTCGTTCTGGAGCGTCAAGTTCGGGCAGACCGACATGCGCGCGCAAATGCGGCAGTACCAGCACTTCGTGGTCGACGCCGGCAGCCGGGGCAAGGCTCGGGCGCTGGGTGACCCGTTCGTGGACGGGACCACCGCCAAGCCGCCTGTCAACCTGTCTCCGGACGGGCGGTGGGCGCTGCTGCCGCGTTACGAGCCGCAGCGGCAGCGGGCCTGGAACGAGGCCTATCCGCTGATTGCGGAGGCGACCGCCACGTTGGGGCCGGCCGTGGCCATGGATCCGCTGAGCTACTTCTCCCGACCCTCGCGCTACGTGCCCCGGCGCCTGGTGGCTTTCAGGGTGGCTGATGGGGTGCCCCACATGATCGTGGACGCCCCGGACGACATGGCGGGCATGCCTCGGCCCGACCTGCTCTGGCAGCGTGGTGGCCGTTCCGTCATCGTGGCGGGCACGCACCTGCCGGTCGATCACCCGGGATCGCCGGAAGTGCGCAAGGCGTCCCACGTCATCGAGTACTGGCCGGACACCGGGCGCTGGGCGGTCGTGGCCCAGCTGAAGGGGCGGCTGGTTGGGGTGCAGGCCGTGTCGGCGATGCCGGATGGTTTTGCGGTGACGGATGGGGGTGGCAGGCGCTTGTTCCAGCGACAGCAGGGCGGAGAGTGGCAGGAGTTGCCAGCGTCGGGTGCCGCGGCGGCGCCGACGGGATGGTCGCTTCGTCTGCAGGAAAGTCTCGATCAGCCGCCGGACGCGGTCGCGCAAGGGCCTGCAGGCCAGACCGTGCGGCTGACCGAACTCAATCCGCAGGTCTCGGCGGAGTGGGGCCGCATGCGGCCTTACGCCTGGAGAGACGCCAAGGGCCGTGAGTGGAACGGCGGGCTCATGTTGCCGGCCGGCCACGATGGCCGCAGCCGCCTGCCGCTGGTGATCCAGACCTATGGGTTTGCGGCGAACCGCTTCTACCTGGATGGCGCGAACACGGCGATCGGATTCACCAGCGGCTTCGCGGGCAGGGCGTTCCTGCGCGAGGGCATCGCGGTGCTGGCGTTTCCCGTCCGGCCGAGCACGGATGCGCCGCGCACCGAGGCGGCGGCGAACCTCACCTTCATGGATGGCGTGCAGGGCGTGATCGAGGCTCTCGTCGCCGAGGGTGTGATCGACCGCGACCGTGTCGGGATCATGGGCTGGAGCATGACCGGCGAGCGGGTACTCAACCAGGTGACTTTCGGGCCGGCACCGATCCGAGCTGCGACGATCCTGGACGGTGACGCGAACACGGTGTTTTCGTTGGCGGTGACCTATGGCCGCAGCGACGACATCGTCGCCAGAAAGTCCAAGACCAACGAAGGCATGCCTTTCGGTGAGGGCTACGCGAACTGGATGCGCAACGACCCGGCTCTGCACACCGAGTGTGTCAAGGCGGCTCTACGCATCGAGACCTACGGACCCTGGGTGCTCAACAACTGGGACATCTATGCCTTGCTGCGCCAGCAGTACAAGCCGGTGGAGATGGTCGTGATCCCGGGCGGCAGCCATGGGCTGATGACGCCCAGCGAGCGCATGATCTCGCTGCAGGGCAACGTGGACTGGTTCCGGTTCTGGTTGCGGGGCGAGGTCCGAAAGGAGTCCGTACTGCAAGGCGAAGACGCCGCGGCGCTCGAACTGCAGTACCGAAGCTGGCAGCAGATGGCCGAGCTCAAGACCGTCGATGACGCACGTCCTGAGTGCGTCCGCAAGACCGGCCAGCCGGCTCGGCCCTGACCGCCTCAGGGCGGCGGCCGCTGACTGCACAGCTTGTGAGCGTTTGTCGACCCCAACAACCGGTGCGCCCGAATCTTCTGCCGAACGGTCGGTGTGTGCGATCGGCGTGGGGCCGAGTTGACCGAGCACGATCCGCACAATCTTGGCGTTCGCGCGACGTCTGGCGTTCGGACTGCAACCTGATCGAGTGGAGCCGCTCTTCTAAGACAACTTCGGTGCGCCGCGGGCCGGCGCTTGTGGGTCGCGAGCCTGGTGAGCCTTGCATCCAAGTGGTGTTCTGGTTCACAGAGGCCTGATGGGCTGGTCAGGAGGCTCATACACTGATGCCGTCTGGCTTGATCCGCCAAACCTAAGCGCTGTTCGACCGGAGTCCGTCTGTCGACGCCAGAGTTCACGATGCATTGAGTGCCGCACCTCCTCGGTCGTTGCTAGTCCAACCTGGCTCGGACGCGCGACCTGGGGTACTCCAAAGGCTAGGTTTGCTCGGGCCAAAAGGTGTCGAAAGACTCAGCTCCCGCACCCGCAAGACTGCCGACTGCCGACTGCCGACTGCCTGCGGCAATCTTGAGACGGGTTCGGATCGACTACATGTTTGTGAGCCAGTGCCGCTTAACACAACCGCAGTTCATCGGCGATGAGCGCGAAGCTGATGAGGGCAATGAGCGTGATGTCGAGCGTCACGAATCGCGAGAAGGTGTGGCGACAGCCCACCAGCCGGTGGAATAGGGGCTCGCCCACGTTGCAGCGGTTGCGCATTTCGCGGCCGTTCTCCCAGGGCTCGATGCACGTGTGTTGCGGCCGGCTCGACGGCCTTAGCCGCTTGAGCCGTGCGCGACCCGCTGGGACGCCGGATGTCTGGCTCGGCGGCAGGAAAAGTGTCGGGGCCGTGCAGATGTCCGCCGAGAAGAGGTGGATCTTTGTTTTTCAGCCGCCTCGGGACTTGCCGGTTGCGGACCGCACTCTCTGGGCGCGCCGTACCGTAGGAATGCACGTTTGCGCCGGTACCGTCCAGCGAGTCGGCCTCAATCTAGTCCAGGTCTGCACGACCTGGGCATGCTGCATCTACTCGAAGGCCCGGTCGAGGACGCCGACTTCGCCCAGCGGCTCAAGTGCGTGATGATCCTGTGCCGGCTGCCGAGAAGCTTTGATCGGCCACACCACTTGCTCAAAGAGCAAACGTTGGCGCGCTGCCGGCAAAGACTAGCACTCGATCTGGGCAAACTGCGCTTCGTGACTTCCATCGAAGTAGTGCCAAGAAAAACCGCGTCCATCGCTACAGGCCTTAGCCGGGTCGAGGCGCCGACCTTGATGACCGGCGTTTCGCGGGTGCCCTCGTCTATGACGTTCGGCCCTAGCGATCGCAAAAAGTAATCGACGGAGGTAGCCGCGAGGCGCAGCGCATCGAGTGCGGCAGTCAATCGCGTCGAGTTGCTGGGGAGCGTGGTGTGAAGCTGCCTGTCACCCAACCCCGGGGAAACCCAACCATGACACCGACGTCGAGCGCGTTAGCCGGAGCACCTGCTCGAGCGTGTTCGATGCCTAGCTGTTCAATGTGGTCGGCGGCGTGCAGCGCGCAGCCGACGACAGGCTGACTGATCACAAAGGGCTCCGGTCACCCGAGTCACTGGGCGACCTGCCGTCGGCAGTGTTCAAGTGCAGAGCGTTCAACTGGGATGCCTCAGCTTCTGAGTTGTTCACTCGAAAGTTGGACTCACGGTGAGTCGACAATGATAACATCCAAAGTGTTGGCAAACTATCCATCGATGAGGTCCGTGAATGAGAATCGCTGCGCTTGTGGTCTTGCTAGTTGGAGCCTGCCATGGGGTTGCGCATGGGCAATTCACTGAGAAGCTCGATCCGCAGATAGCCAGGGCGGGCTTGTACAGTGCGTTAGTCGTGGCCGCGACGAGGAAGATTGATGAGATTGCGGCGGACGGGCTGTCTTCTGTTCTTGCGAATGGCGCCTTTCAAGCGAAGATGTCGCCGCTCGCAATCCGACAGATCAAGGATCTCAAGAACGGCGTATTTCGGTACACCTCCGAAGAGCGAGCCTTGCAACTGATCTCCTGGGTAAACACTGATGCGCAGGAGTTTGTCTCCTCCACTTCTGCTTCGCCAGTCAGTGCCTCTGTTGCGTTTTCACCTAGCTACAACGTGGCGCGAATCTCATGGGCGAATGTCGATAGAGACTATACGTGCCAGTTGACGACCTATCATGGAGCCCCCTCGTATGCAGTAACAAACTCGTCCTTTCAGGTGAGGGAGGCGGCTGCATACAGGATCTACAGGAATAACAGACTGATAGCGACGATTGGGGGGGAGCGCGTCACTGCGGGGCCGAATGCGGCGCTGAATTTGGAACCCCCAAACTTTGGCTCCATTTCCTCTAGGCTTAGGGGGATTATTCCTGGAAATCCAGAGCTCTCCTCTCAGAATTCTGATCCGATACTCTACGACTTTGATCCGTACCAAGGGATGGTTGGTGACTCCGTTAAGTATCGGGTTGAGGCGGTGTTGCTCGGCTGTTTCAATCTGGCGCAACCGCCGAATGCCACGGGAGGTGTCCCGCCGTCGACTCTCCATTCTGAGGCATGGCTTGATTCGGACGGGGACTCTGTCCCTGACTTCTATCCCGCGGCAACCGTTGGGCAACGGAGGGCGCTCCCTGCTTCGCAGGTGTTGGCGTTAACGGTAACGCCCTCATCGATTGTTTCGATTGTCAACGACATGAATGTGGCTGCCATTCCAGCCTCCGCAACAGTCTCCGGAGGAACTCCGCCGTACCAGTACAAGTGGACCGTTTCCCCTGAGAGCAGTGCGACGATTGCCATCTATGGAGATCAGTCTCGAACGCCCACACTTGCGCTGCAGCCTAGCGCTCAGTGCGAGCTCAGCATGTTTGAAGTTCAGTTGATCGTCCATGACAGTATCGGTCGGGCGCGGGCTGCGAACATTGATGGTCGAGTCAGGTCTAGGCCTTGGACTTACGGGTGCCCTTAGGATGGTGCAATCGTTGGTGAATGGCCACCTCTAGGAGTTTGACGCTGGAGACTCCAGAAGAACGTCGGAGGCGCCTGCTTGCGCGGCATTTGACGCCAGGACCCGTACTGATCGAGGAGCCCCTTTTTAGGATGTAGACCTAGGGCCGCACGAGGATGGCGCGGGCAATCGCGATGCGCTGTCGCTCTCCTCCAGAGAGTCTCAGGCCACGTTCGCCGACCTGGGTGTCGTAGCCGTCGGGCAGCGAGGCGATGAAGGCATGGATCTGCGCTTGACGTGCGGCCCCTTCGATCTCCTCGCGAGAGGCGTCCAGCCTGCCGATGCCGATGTTTGCGGCGATGGAGTCGCTGAAGAGGGTGGTGTCCTGCGCGACGACCGCGACGCTTTGGCGCAGGCGGTCGAGTGCCATACGTTGAATGGGCCACCCGTTCCAGAGGATCGTGCCGGACGTGGCCTCGTGGAGTCTCGGCAGCAGGCGGGCGAGCGACGACTTGCCGGCTCCGCTGTGGCCGACGATGGCCATCGTGCTGCCAGCTGGCACGTGGAGGTCAAGTCCCCGGAGAGCCGGCTCTCCTCGGCCGAGGTCGAGGTGCACGGCCCTGAACAGCAGGTCGGGTGGACCGTCGTTGGTCAGGTGAGGCGGTGGGGCGTCTGCCGTTGCGGATCCGGTTGCGGGCGGCTGCACGGCCGTCTCCGGCTGCATGCGCATGACCTCGAGCAGGGGACCGGTGAACTCCAGGCTCTGGGCCAGGTCCCGTATGGCCGAGCCCAGCAGTTCCAGTGGTCGGACCATCTGGAGCATGCAGACGGTCACGAGCACGAATCCGCCCATCGTGAGCGAGCCCGAGGCTGTAGCCTGGCCGGCGATGAAAAGGGACGATCCCACCGAGGTGGTGAAGGCCGCGGCGACTAACAGACCCGTTCTGGCGCGCTGCGCGTGCAGCCTGGCCCATCGGCCCTCGAGCAGGCGGGAGGCTTCATCGAAGCGCGTGCGCGCCCTCGGCGCAGCACCGAAGCACTTGATCGTCTCGATGTTGAGGAGCTTGTCCGCCAGCTCGCCGTGAAGCTGCAGGCCGGCCTGTGAGACCGACTTGCCGTGGATCCGCGCCCGTCGGGCGCCGCGCGCGAAGATGAGGCCGTAGGCCAAGGCACTGAGCGCAAAGATCCCGACGAGGGCGGGTTGCCCGAGCTGCGCGAGGACGAGCAGCACGGTCAGCAGCTCGACCAGCACCGGGAGGCACTGCAGGAGGCTGTTGAGCCCCATTTGGCACCCGGCCGCCGCTTGCACCAGGCCGTTGGCGAGCGCGCCGGTGGACCGCCCGGTGTGGAAGGCGAGCGGCAGTTCCAGGAGATGGGCGAGGTATCGCCGGCTGAGTCGGGCATGCAGACGCTGCTCGGTCAACCCGGCGAGGAACAGCCGGAGTTCGGCCAGCACGCGGCCGACAGCCAGGGCCAGCAGGTAGGCCGCGCCGAGCCAGAGCATGGGGCTGGGGTCGGAGGAATGCGCGGTGCTGGCGGCACTGCCATCGTCGACCTGCGAAAGTCTCAGGGCGTCGACGAGGTGCTGAAGTGCAAGCGGCGCGAGTCCGGCGAGCACGCTGCCGGAGGCTGCCAGCACCAGGATTGCGGCAAGCTGGCAACGGAGCCGCGGGTCCGCCGAGTCGGCCAGCAGCTCCAGAAGAGACCGGAGTGTCGCCAGTGCCGTGGGTGGACGATTCAGGGCATCAGCCACGCTGGCTCCGCAGTGCGGTCCACCTGCGGTGCCAGGCCTCGATGGCGAGCAGCATGTGAATCTCGCCCGGGCGAACGGAACCTGCGCCGGCCTGGGCTGAGAGTGCCTGCTCGGCGCGCTGCCTGTCGACCAGTCCTTGCCGGACCAGCACGCCGTCGAGCAGGAGTTCCCGGGTGAAACCGAGGTTGCGGTCCAGGATGGTCTGCAGCACTTCCTGTAGACCGCCTTTGGATCGGCGACGGGCGATCTCAGGGGGAAGGTCTCCCCAGAACGCCTCTCGGACCAGTCCTCGTGCCTGCCCCTTGTGGGCAAGAAGGTAGCTGGGGATGCGGAGGCAGAGCTCAATCAGCGGTTGTGACAGCAGCGGGTGCACCAGCTCTGGCGCCGCCTCGCGGTGCCAGGGGTCGTAGTAGCTGCCGACCTGGACGAGCTGAAGCACCTGCTCGAGCTTGCCGATGGGCAGCTCGGCGACTTCACTTCTCACCGGGTGTGCGAATCGCTCCGCGTCGGCCGTGGACGACCAGACGGCTTCGGAGACCAAGGTCCAGGGCCGGTGGATCAACGGTGGCGGCAGGCCCTTTCGCAGGCGGTCGGCGATGGCCTGACGCAGCACCTCCTTGAGGGACACCTTGCCCAGTCGTGCCGCGTCCATGAGCGCAGCGGGCAGCCCGCGATCGATGCCGCGAATGCGGAGGTAGTCGGCGGCGGGCCACCAGCGCTGGAACTCGAAGAAGAGCTGGTCGCCGCCTGCCCCGGTGAACATCACGGTCGAGCCGATCCGCCTTGCCAGCTCGGCGTCCGTTCGTCCGGCGATGCGGCCCGCGTAGGGTGCAGGGCGGGGCATCAGCGCGAGGTCCAGGATCCGTTCCAGCACAAAGTCCTCGTCGCGTCGCAGCTCGACGAGCTCGAGGCCGGCGCGGCTTGCCGCCAGTCGGGCGAAGTGCCGCTCGTCGCTGTCGGCGCCGGGCGAGTGGTAGTTCAGGCAGGTGACGGCTGTGTGGGTCTGGTCGGCCGAGAGGCAGGCGGCGAGGATCGATGAGTCCAGGCCGCCGGACAGGCGCAGCACGAGGGAAGGGTAGACCTCGGCCCAGGCTCGCACGCACTGGCGGACGGTGCGGCGCAGCGTGTCGCGGGCCAAGGAGACGTCGTCCAGCGGCGCGGCCAGGGCGTGGTCCGAGAGCTTCCACAGAAGCCGGGACCTTCTTGCACCTGGACCGAGGATCACGCACTCTCCCGCCAGCACCTGCGTCACGCCTTCGAGGGCCGTGGGCCGGCCGCCGAGGTCACCAAGTGCCAATTGGGCTGCCAGGCTCGGCCAGTCGATCTCCGGAACGGGCAAGGCAGGCGGGCCGTTCAGGAGGTCCTCGAGCCAGGAGAAGCAGAGGTCGATGTCGCCATGCCGGACCAGAAAACACGGCAGGCCGCCGCTCGGGTCCCGGAGCACCTGGGCATCGGCACCCGGTGAGACGACGAATGCGATGTAGCGTCCCCAGTACCGGTCGACCAGATGCCTGCCGCCGGTGTCCTCGATCTGCGTCGTCTCTCCTGGGGCCGTCACGAAGTGGTCGGCCTCGATACGGCGGGCTTCGCTGTCGAAGAGTCGCCCGAGGACCAGGCCTCGGTTTCCTGCAAGCGGGTAGGACTCGTTGATGCCGGCGCGCTCACCCGTCACGAGAACCTGCAGCCCCTCGCCGGAGAAAGTCAGCCGCCAGCCAGGCTGGCTTCGGATGGCAGTCGCCAGACTCATGGCCTGGGCGGTGGCGGCATCCGAGCGCGTGTTCCAGTGCAGCGCGACGTAGCGGAGCATGTGGTCGGTGCGTCGGTTGGCTAGGCGACCAGGATCGGCTCGTAGTGACGGACGGTGTCATGCAGGTCGTTGACGACCATGCTGCCCATCTGCACCCAGGCATGCGCCGCAAAGGGCTGCGACTTGACGCCGATGACCCAGTGCGCGGCGATACCCTCCCTGGCCAGGAAGCTGACGCAGGTGAGAGAGTCATGCAGGCAGCGGTCCCGCGCGGTGAGCAGCAGTGGTCGCAGCCGGTGGAACGCCGAGATCGCGGCGTCGAGTCTCGAAGACGACTCGGCCTCTGCGGGCGGATGCGGGTCTCTCGCGTGGGTGACCTGGGTCGCGATCTCCTGGAGCGAGCGGGTCCGGATTGCGCGGCTCGCCCAGACCGCCGCGCCGATGAGGTGCCAGGCTCGGCGTGCGCCGACTGGAGGGGTTGGGTTTGCGGCGCTGGGCTCCCAGGAAGTCGTGGCGAGGGGCAATGGCTGGTCTTCCACCGGTACGGGCGGCAGGCGGGTCAGCAGGTTCTGCTTGGCCAAGGGACGGAGCAGCTTCTCGGTGTTGTGGGTACCCAGGCGGATGGGCAACAGCTGCCGGCCTTGCGGTAGCGGCGGGTCGCCTTTGACCAGGCGGGCCCACAGGTCTCCTGGGACGGACAGGTACCTGCTGCGACGCAGGTCCAGCAGGACGACCTGGTCGGTCAGGACGCAGGCCCGAACGTGGTCGGCGAGCCGCAGCGGACATGGCAGGGTTTCGTCGGCGGCGTCCATGAAGAGCATGCGTGTTGCGCCGGTTCAGTGCCTGGGCACGGTGACAGGGCATGGTGGCGGGCCACCGGTGGCGCAAGCCAACCGGTGGCCAGGAACGGCTGCGGTTCAAAGCGATCGCAGCGGGTACCGCCGGCTCATTCGCGGTAGATGTAGTCGGGGTTCTCCTCGCCCAGCAGCGGGAAGTTGTGCCCCTGGGTCAGCGCCTTGGCGTCGCCCAGCTCGATGACTTCCGGCGTTTCGAGATCCTTCTCCATGTCTGGCTCCTTGAGGGTTGGGAACAGGATTGCCGGTGACCTGAGGCGTCAACGGCGTCGACACGGTAGGTCGCGTACGGGCTGTTGCTCAAGTGGGATCTGGATGTGATGTCGGTCGTTCGGTCGGGCCGGCAGACAGCGCCTGCTGGTGCAATCGCATTGCATCCACTTCGATGGGTAGGCACAGCAGCCGTGCTTGCATTCGGTCGTGGAGACCTTTGCTGCCTTCAGGGCACCTCTGTGTCGGAGTGCCTGTCGCAGCTGGCCTGCGGGAGGCTTGGGGCACAACTTACAAAACTCCACTGAGGGGTTGGCTTGCCTCAGGCGTCTATCGAAGATGGCGCAGCAGGATGCCCCCAGGACTGGCGACTCAAGGCCGAGAACGACCTGGCATCTCTGCTGGCAGGCTGCCGTCGGCCGAGAGTTCTTCCCCGAACTCTCGTTGCGCGCCAAAATTCGTGACCGCGTCGTCGATGCCCACCGAACCCGCGGTCGGGTGCTGGTCGACTACTGCCTGCTGCCGACCGAGATCCATCTGATTGCCGAGCTTGAGCATGGCGATGCGCCGGGAGACCTGGCCAGAGCCATCGGCAGTGTCGTGACGCGCTGGGTCAGGGAGGCCTGGCCGGTGCGCAGTCCGGTGCTGGCGGGTCCGTTTCATGCCCACCAGATCCAGGACGAAGAAGACCTCCGTCGCGAGATTCGCTTGCTGGCCTGGCGACCGGTGGCGCTGGGCGCGTCGAGGGGGCCGACCTTCCATCGGGACGGTGCGCTTCGTGTTGCCCTGGGGCGCCGACCTGGCGATGGATTCGACTCGCGACCGATGTTGTGTCTGTTCGGAACGACGGTCGTCGGCGCCCGAGCTGCGCTTCTCTCCTGGGTCCTGCAGAAGCCATCAGAGGCCGAGAGGCGTGCCTGGGAGATCTCGCGCGGACTGGTGCTGGTCCGAAGCGGCCAGGAGGGGCAACGTCTCGTTGCGCGCCAGGTCAAGAGCCAAGCGGCTGCCGCGCTGATTGCCGCGGCAGGTGACCAGGGCGTCGAAGGAGCGATTCGGTTGCTTGCGACCTGGGTGAGCGCAAGGATGGGCGGTGCGGGAGCCGTGGATCTCCACGCTGGTGTGGATGCTGCCGCTGTGCGTGGCCGGGCACTGGTCGCGCGGCTGGTAAAGGAACACAGGCTCTGCTCGTCGGCGACGGTGGCAAGGCACTTTGGGCGCACCAAGGCGACCCTGAGCGAGCAAATGCTGGCCAGCCGCGGGCGATTGGCGGACTCGGAGATCGTTCACACGCCGATCTCACGCATCCTCGATGACGTCTCCAGCCTTCGCTCGGCTACTGGGCCGTCCGTCGTCGACCAGCCCGTCATCGACCCGCCCTAGGCGCGGTCCACGACCGAACGTTGACACGACTCGTGCCAGTGATCGGAGATGGAAGATTGCTCCGTGCCGCAGCTATGGCCGTAGCAAGCTCTTGTCGCACCTGACGCTGCAGTTCGGTGACCTTGAGGGCTTTACGGGGCAACGAGGTTCGGAGCATGTTTGTGGCGCCGGGCTGAGCGCCTGGAGGAGATGCTCGATGCAGGAAGTCGAACCGGCAAGGACCGATGGGGTCCTGCGATCGATCAGGATGCTGAAGGCGGTCTTGGATGGCGAGACCTACGAGTGCGTCGCTGAGCGGTTCGGCGTGACGCGCACCGCGGTGGAGCGCCGCATCAAGAACCTGGCCATCAGGTTGTGCCGCCGTGGCGGCATCGAGGGGATGAATCCTGATGCGCCTGCCTTCGTGCAGCGCCTGAGGAATCGGCGAGACGCGCTTCTCGCGGCACTCGATGAATTCGAGCCGGAGGTGCCTGACCGCTCGCGCTCGAGCCGGATCGTCAGCGCCCAGGAGATCGAGAGCGCCGCGCAGCGCATCCGGGGCCGGAGCAGCCGGCCCTGGCACGACCAGGCCTTGTTCCTGCTGCCGTTCGCAACCGGGGCGCGGCCGCTTGAGATCGCGAGACTCGAGGTTCGCGACTACCTCAACAGCGACGGCACGGTGCGCATCGCTTCTGAGATGCGTGCAGAGGCCACGAACTCCGGGCGGGCACGGCCGCTGTTCTTCACCAGTGGCCGGCTCAATGCGGCGCTGGACCTCTACCTGGCCGAGAGGCTCGCCCAGGGCCTGGGATTGGGCGATCCAGGGGCCTTCCGGGGGCTGAAGCCTGAGAGCCCGCTGTTTCTGTCGGCCAGTGGGGAGGGTTTCAGGATCATCGAGATCCGGGAGGGAGGGCAGTGCCGCTGCCTGTGCCGCTCGATCCAGGAGGCCTACCGCAAGCTGTTCCGGTATGCCGAGATGCGCAACGTGACGGCACTGTCCGTGCGGTTGACGTTGGCCATGCGGTTGTACGAGCGCGGTGCCGACGAGGAGCAGGTCGGGCTGCTGTTCGGCATCCATGGCCGAGGTGCGGTGCGGGAGTTGTTTCCGCGGCCCCGCCCGCCGGTGTCCGAGTTGGTGCGTGAACTGATCTGACCGGGACGCTTCTGTGGAAGGGCAGCGGTTCTCGATCCTGGGGCAGGCGTGGACGGAAGACGATCCGGGCTGGCAGTCGGTGCTGGCCCGTGCGCACGACACGACGGAGCGGCCGCGGTGTCTGTGTGTGCCGGGCGGCGTCGAGATGTACGTTGCGCGGCATGGCCAGCTGGTCGTGAAGCGGATGCCAGACTCAGGGAGCCGTCATCACCCGGCGTGCCCCTCCTACGAGCTGCCGGCCCAGGCTTCGGGCTTGGAGGAATTGCTGGGCGAGGCGGTCATCGAGTCGGAGACGGGTGAGGTCGATCTTCGTGTCGACTTCCCGTGGACGCGCACCAACGGCAGGGGTAGGGGCTCTGCGCAGAGGGAGTCCGACCCGGCTGCGGAGGTGGCAGTCGAAAGACGGTGCATGAGTCTGCGGGCGCTGATGCACTACCTGTTCGAGCGAGCAGGCTTCAACCGCTGGACACCGGCGATGGAAGGCAGGCGCAACCAGGGCGTGCTGCACAAGTACCTGATGGAGGCCGCGGCGGACGTCTCGGTGAAGGGCGAGGCGCTGGTCGATCGCCTCTATGTCCCGGAACCGTTCAGCGAGGCCACACGCGCCGAGGCGTCTTGCCGCCGGCGGCAGAAGCTGGCGCTGCTGCGGCATGGAGAAGGATCCGTGCCGCTGGCACTGGTGATGGGCGAGTTCAAGTTGTCCGAACCCGCTGTCGGCGGGCATCGGGTGTGGGTGAAGCACATGCCGGACGCGCCGCTGCTCGCCGACGACAAGGCCTGGCGCCGTATCGAACGGGCTTTTGCGCCGGTGCTGCAGGCGCCGGATGCGGACACCGGCCACAAGGTCCGCCTGATGCTGGCCGCCCTGGTGCGGGCGCGCCGCGAGTACACCTACCAGATCGATGCAGCCTACCTGATGCTGATGAGCGAGGAGTGGATTCCGCTGGAAGGTGTGCACGAGGTGCCGCTGGTCCAGGCGCTGGTGGCACAGCGCAGGCGCTTCCTGAAGCCGCTGAGGTACGACGCGCGGTCGGCCGCGGGGTTTGCGAATGCGCTGCTGCTGGATGCGGGGCCGGGGCTGGTTCCGCTGCACTTGGTGAGCGGGTTCATGTCCCCAACCGATCGAGGCGCCAAGGAGCGTTCGCTCGCGAGGGCGGATGGCGACGCGTGGGTGTGGAGGACGGATCGGCCCATGCCGCCATTGCCTGCCGTCTCGACCGCCTCTCGCTCCGCCAGCTTGCGCGCGAGCTAAGGGCGAGGTCTGGTCATGCGCTCGGCAGTATGCGGTGGTGGCGGCAGTTAGGGGTCGAGACCGAGAAGTGGCGTGACTGACACCACTGGGCCTCGAGCTCAAGATTGGGTACGGCCACTCTCTCTGCGAGGCCAGTGTCAGCGACCGCAGGAACCTGCCGTTCGACGTCTGCCGGCGCCTCTGGTCGCAGTGCCCAGGACGCTGTCATCAAGCCCGTTTGCCTGCTGCAACTGAGCGCCACCAGCCAAGTCGTGACTACGTCAGTTCTCCATGGGCGCCGTGAGGCGGTACCGACGCAAAGCCGCCATCTGGTTGGGTGTCACCGCTCTGTTCTGCTGCACCAGTCGCCGATTCGCCTAGAAAGTCGGAGTTCAGCCGCAGTTCATGTCGATAGGCGGTCCTGCCCAAGCTATGGCTCCAACGCGGACTGGAGGAGACCATCGTTGAGGAGTTGCTCGACTGCATCGGCCTGGTTCCGGTCGCGACCCCGCTTGATGAACTCACGTTTCTCCAGTCCGGACATCCATCGCTTGAACTTGACGAACACCCTTGGGTCGACGGTCCGCATGCGTGCCATCGAGCCGTCCACGCCGATCACGATGCGCTCGAAGACGGGCGAGTTGAGAAACAGCTGCGCGTTTTCGGCCTGGACGGGGTAGATGTCGCCATCGTTGTCGGACACCGAGAAGGGTTCGCTGTCACCGGGTTCCTTTCGACGGAGGAAGTCAACCGCGAAGCCGTCCTCGTTCTTGGCTGACTCCTTCTGCTCCTCGTCACGTTCGAACGTCGAGTCGACGCGCTGCAGGAGTTGGATCATGCTCCCCCCCGCGGCGCCGAGCTCCCGCACGAGGCGCATCCGCTGCTGCACGTCCAGCAGAACGTCGACGTCGTTGGTGGCCGTCGTCGCGGGATCGAAGGTGACACCCGCCGCGGCTTCGTACGCGTAGAGCGCATACGTGCCGATGACCTTGCAGAACCCTCCCAGGCCCGAAGCTTGGAACTCATTGAGGATACGGATCACGATCGGGTCCACACGATTCGCACCCGTGGTCCGATTGAGGTTCTGGCAGATCCGAACTTCCTCGCTGCACGCGGCAAGGGCTTGCCGAGCTGCGAGTTGCGCATCGACGTATCGCCGATGTACGCCGACAAGTCGGTCGGTCTTGGGCCCGAGTTGATGCACCGTGCCGTTTGCGTCGGTCTTGATGAGAAGGGTGCCGCTCTCCGACTGCTGCCAGGACATCGTACTCTCGTACTTCTTGATCGTGGCCAGGGCTTTGGCTTGGTCGTCGTAGGCTGCGACCGAACGGGCAAGCTGCTGGATCGCGCTGTCTTCCAGAGGTGTGTACGCCAACCTCGTGCTCCGTCGTCTACAGCGGTATCGGCTGTTTCACGTGCAGCTGGCCGCCATCGGCGGCTGTCTCGTCGCAGCCGACGATCGATGCCCATGCGCGGATCTTGCTGTCGAGTTCGCGTTGCGACGCGTCGTCGAGCTTGGTCACGATCATCGAGTCGTCGATCATCTTCTCAACGACGCGCAGGCTCAGCGCAGCTTCGTCTGTTGGGGCCGAATGCGGCATGGTGTCGCAGGTGCGCTTGAGGACGGTGACGTACGCCTTCGGATCGAGCGTGCGCATCACTGCCATCTTTCCTGTCCTGCCAACGACCACCTGCTCGAACGGCGGCGCATGGTCTAGCCACTTCGTCAATGACTCATGGCGGGTGAGCCATTCAGCGTGGCTCATGGCTTCCGGAACCTTGTCAGGGGACGTCCGCGCCCTCGTCGAGATCTTGAGACGAAGCTTTCCGGCTTCTTGAGACGGTGCCTTGTCTTTCTGGCTCGTGTGGCTGAAAAAGACATGCAGTCCGACCCAACGAGAGTTGCTGGGCGAACTCACCTCAACCTTGTCGACGTGACTGATCTTCTTCATCATCGTCTTGAAGTCGACCTTCGGACTCGCCGACCGTTGAACCAGGAGGTGTACACACTCCGGATGCCTTGGCAGCAGACTCCGCCGTTGGCCATCCATCGTGACGCCTGCGAGGTTCACGCCGGAGGACTGCCCATACGCATACAACGCCGGCGGACCTACTACGAGACTGTTCTGTGAGAGTCCATGCTCTTCGAGCTCACCGAGCATCTCGATGATCTCGGTGGGCACTGTGCCGGCATGCACGGCCTTGTTCATGCGTTGGCTGGTCTCGACGCTCTCTTTGAGGCGCTTGTACCGCTCCTTCAGGCGAAGCTTCTTCGCCTTGAACTCGGTGATCTGCGCCTCGGTGGCCGGTGATCGAACGCCCTTGTAGTGCGTCGTGCCCTTGACCTTGTGCGCAAGGTACTCGTACTCACCGATGGGCTTCCAGAAGAGGCTTCCCTCCAAGGCCACAAGCTCACGGCGGACACGGGTGTACTCCCGGAAGAGCCGGGTCGAGTCGATAGTCTGCTTTGCGGCGAGGTCAGGGATTCGAGGGAGTTCCATTTGCACCCGCAGTGTGGTTTCCTTGATGTCTGGGGTAAATCTATGACAATCAATAGCTTACGATGTGTCGAGAGCGCGATGGTAGCAGCGATGAAGCGGCGATAGATGGGTGGTTTACTCCAAAAGTCGGTAACTTTGACAACTTGGAGCAAGCCGCGACGCAAGCGTTCCCTGGACTCCCTGGCCCGGACTGTGTCAATCCGAGCTTCAGAGCCGCGATCCGAGCGCCAACGGGAGACCGCACTCGGAAGTCGTGACCGAGGGCTCTTGGCCGAGACCTGTCGCAGCAGCAGTGATAGGCGGACGCCAGATTCGCTGACGCCATGACCGTCCGCCCCCTCCAGGAGCGGTCACCACCCGTTCGCAAGCGAAGGACTGCTAGTGGTCTTCATGCCACCGGCATGTGGGCTTGGGTGAGTTGCGTTGGTCGGTGGCTGCATACTGCTCCATCTGACCGACTTCAATGATCACGCACTCCAGCGAGGTCGCGCATCCAAGTGGTTTGCGCCGCATCGTCGGCGGCTTAGCGGAGGGGAAGAGCAGGTCAGCGCGGCTGCAGTCCGGCCATATTGATGTACTTCATCACCAAGTAGTCGTCGATGCCGTGACGCGAGCCTTCACGGCCCAGGCCTGACTGCTTCACGCCCCCAAACGGCGCCACTTCGTTGGAGATCAACCCAGTGTTGACGCCCACCATGCCGTACTCCAGCCGCTCGGCCACGCGCCAGACGCGGCCCAGGTCTCGGGCGTAGAAGTACGAGGCAAGGCCGAACTCGGTGTCGTTGGCCAGCGCGACGGCCTCGTCCTCAGTGTCAAAGCGGAAGAGCGGTGCGACGGGACCGAAGGTCTCCTCACGCGCCACGGCCATCGAGGTGGTCATGTCGGCCAGTACTGTGGGCTCGAAGAAGCTGCGGCCCAACGCGTGCGGTCGGCCGCCAATCAGTACGCGAGCGCCCTTTGCGGTGGCGTCTTCAATGTGCTCCTGCACCTTGCGCACCGCAGCGCCGTCGATCAGTGGGCCGATGCGCACGCCGTCCTCCGCACCGTCGCCCACCTTCAGACCGTGCACGGCACGCACCAGCCGCGCCGCGAAGTCATCGTATACGCGACTGTGCACGTACAGGCGGTTGGCGCAGACGCAGGTCTGGCCGGCATTGCGGAACTTGCTGACCAGCGCTCCCTCCACCGCCGCATCGAGGTCGGCGTCCTCGAAGACGATGAAGGGCGCGTTGCCGCCCAACTCCATCGAGACCTTCTTCACCGTGGCCGCGGTCTGCGCCATCAGAGTGCGGCCAACCTCGGTACTACCAGTGAAGCTGAGTTTTCGCACGGTGGGGTTGGTGCAGAGCTCGGTGCCGATGTCGGCGGCCGTTCCGGTGACCACCGAAAACACACCTTGCGGCACGCCAGCACGTTCGGCCAGCACGGCCAACGCAAGCGCCGACAGCGGTGTTTGCGAGGCTGGCTTCAGCACCATGGTGCAACCTGCAGCGAGGGCCGGACCAACCTTGCGCGTGATCATCG
Organism: Rhizobacter sp.; assembly: GCA_019635355.1. Taxonomy (NCBI): domain Bacteria; kingdom Pseudomonadati; phylum Pseudomonadota; class Betaproteobacteria; order Burkholderiales; family Sphaerotilaceae; genus Rhizobacter; species Rhizobacter sp. Next base: position 66,962 of record JAHBZQ010000002.1, read on the forward strand.
CGGCTGGGAAATTCCACGGCGTGATGGCCGCGCACACGCCGATGGGCTCACGCGTGACCACGATGCGCTGGTCCGTCACCGGCGCAGGTATCGTCTCGCCGTAGACCCGTTTGCCTTCCTCGGCAAACCAGTCGAGAAATGACGCGGCGTAGCCGATCTCACCTCGGGCTTCGGTCAGCGGCTTGCCTTGCTCGGCCGTCATCAGACGGGCCAGGTCTTCCTGGTGCGCGGCCATCAGTTCGGACCAGCGGCGCAGGATTGCTCCGCGGTCCTTTGCCGTGCGCGCACGCCACGTAGGCCAAGCGCGGGCGGCGGACTCGATCGCGGTGCGCGTCTCGGCGGTGCCCAGCTTGGGCACGCTGGCGATCAGCTTGCCGGTGGCGGGGTTGTGCACGTCGATGTGTGCGGCACCGCTGCACCACTCGCCGGCGATGAAACACTGTTCGCGCAACAGTGAGCGGTCTTTCAGGTCGATCATGTCGGAGTCTCCTTCAGCCGCGGTGAGCGCTGCCGCCGTCCACCGTGACGATGGTGCCGCTGACGTAGCTGGCGCGCGGCGAAGCGAGAAAGGTGACCACATCGGCAACCTCCTCTGCCCGCGCCGGGCGGCCGGCGGGCAGGCGCGCGGTGTCCAGGCACTCGGCCCAGCGCTCGGCGTCGCCCCACTGCTGCAGCGCCTGCTGTCGCAGCAAGGTCTGCATGCGTTCGGTGGCCACCAGCCCGGGGTTGACGCCGACGACACGCACGCCGTGGTCCATCGCCGCGGCACCGACACCGCGCGTGAAGGCCATCAGTGCCGCATTGCCGGCCGAGCCAGCGATATAGCCGGCGCTGGGCTTTTCGCCGGCCAGGCCGATGACGTTGACAACGACACCGCGGCGGCGCGCCTGCATGCCGGCCAACACGACACGGCAGAGGTCGATGCTGCCGAATACCTTCAGTGCCCAGGCCTCGCGCCAACGGTCTTCGTCGATGTTCTGCAGGTCGCCACGCGGGATGGCGCCAGCGTTGTTGACGAGAATATCGAGCTCGCCGCAGGATGCCGCCAGTGCACCGGGTGCACCGCGCGCCGAGAGATCGCAGGCATGGACCTGCGGCTTCACAGCGCCCGTGGCGGCGATCTCGTCGGCGAGCGCCTTCAGTTCGTCCTCTCCGCGTGCCGCCAGGTGCAGCACGCATCCTTCGCGGGCCAGTGCGAACACCACCGAGCGCCCAATGCCTTTCGAAGCGCCCGTTACCAGTGCTCGGCGGCCGTTCAGTTGCAAGTCCATGACGTTACAGCGGCGGCAGGTCGGGCAAAACGCGCCGCAGGCTGGCCACCGGCTTGTCGCCCAGCGCGAAGCAGTGCGCTGCGAGTGCCGCGGCATCTCCGCCGCAGCGTGCGTAGCTCAGGCAGTCGGCCACCTTGTCGACCAGTTCGGCATCGCTCAACGGGTCGGCCGCGTCGCCGCGCGCGGTGTTCACGCGTCGCCGCAGCGTGCGGCCGTCGTTCAGCGTCAGCGTCACCTCGGTGAAGCGAGGGAAGGGGGGACCGTCGGCTTCGCTCTTGTGCACACGCGGCAGCGCGGACTGCACGTCGGCGCGCTGCACGGCAGCATCGTCGAAGGTGGACAGGCGCACCTGGCCGTCCACCAGCGCCGCGACCACCGCGTACTCCATGCTGAACTTGCCTTCCAGGCCGGTCTGCGGGCGGTCGTGCAGCAGCGGGTCGAGCCCGCGGTGGTTGCTGAGGATGTCCACGCGCACTACGCCCGCGAGACTCAGGCCGTGTTCGCGGCGCAGGTCCAACACGCCATCGAGCGCGCGGTGCGTGGCGTAGCAGCAGGGGTACTTCTTCACTTCGATGCCGGCGGCTTCGATCTCGGTCGGCGCCAGCCCCAGCGAGGCGAAGGCGGCAGCGAGGTTCTCACCCGCGCCGTACAGTTTCGCGAAGCCGAACTCGCCGTCCAGCGCATCGTGCGCCGCCGTGAAACCCAGTTGCGCCAGCTTGGCCGCACGCACCGCCGAGGCCGCGCAATGCCCGGCCTGGAACGACTTGGCCATGGTGCCGAAGTTCTGCCGCGAGCCAGCGGCCTGCGCCACGGCGAGGCCCAGAGCGTCGGCCGTCTGCGCTTCGTTCAAACCCAGCAGCGACGCACAGGCGGCGGTGCAGCCGATCATGCCCAGCGACGAGGTCGAGTGCCAGCCCTTCGCGTAGTGCCCGATCGCCAGCGCTCGCGAGAGTTTGGCGATGACCTCGAAGCCGACGAGGTAGGCGCGCGCGAACGCGGTGCCGCTGGCGGCCGGCCCGCTCAGGCCTTCGGCCAGTGCCAGCAGCGCCGGCACGATCGAAACGCTGGGGTGCCCGCGCATCGGCGACATCACGTCGTCGTAGTCCAGCACATGCCCGAGAACACCGTTGACGAACGCAGCCGACTCGGCGGGCATCTTCTCCGCGCCGAGCCACGTGGTGGCCGTGCCGCGGCCGACCACTTCGTCCAGCGATCGCCGCGCGAGGCGCGGCGCGTCTTCATGCCGGCCTGCGACCGCGCAGGCATAGGTGTCCAGCAGCGCGCGGAAGGCCGCGTGCCGGTGCGCAGGCGGCGGCACGCGGGTTGCGTTTGCGACGACGTAGGCGGCGATCCGCTGGCTGACCAGCGACTTGTTCGGTTCGACCATGGTGTTCAGACGGGAGGCAAGCCGTTCTTCAGCAGGTCGCGCGCCACCGTCCAGCGGTGCACTTCGCTGGGACCTTCGACGATGCGGTAGACGCGGACCACACGCGAGATGTACTCCAGTGGCAGCTCCTTGCTGACGCCCATGCCGCCGAAGAGCTGGATCGCGCGGTCGGCCACGCGCTGGATCATCTCGGTGGCCTGGACCTTGGCCATCGCGGCGTCCATGCGGAAGTCCATCTGGTTGTCGAGCTTCCAGGCCATGCGGTAGGTCAGCAGGCGCGCCATCTCCAGTTCCTGGTAGCTGTCGGCGATCCACCACTGGACGGCCTGGCGCTCGGCCAGCAGCTTGCCGAAGGTGCTGCGCTGGTTGGCCTGCTCGATCATCATGCGGATACAGCGTTCGGCCAGCCCCAGGCAGCGCGCGGCGATCTCCATGCGGCGCACGCCCAGGCGCTTCTGCAGCGGCGCGAAGGCGTTGCCCACCTCGCCGAGCACGTGTTCGTCGCCCACCTCTACGTCCTGCAAGTGCACCGAGTACGGGTGGTACTCGCCGGCGATGGTGGGAAACACCGACGGGATCGTCAGCCCCGGCGTACCCTTGTCGACCAGGAACGAGGTCATGCCGCCGTTCTTGCCCTTCGCGGGGTCGGTGACGGCCACGACGATGAGGAAGTCGGCCGCGCGAGCGTGGCTGATGAAGATCTTCTCGCCGTTGAGCACCCACTTGCCGTTGCGCCGCACCGCGCTGGTCTTCAACGCGGAGGCGTCGGAGCCGGCGCCGGGCTCGGTGATCGCGATGCTCGACTTCTTCTCGCCGCGCGCGTAGGGCAGGAAGTACCGGTCCACCTGCTCGCCCTTGCAGGCCCACTTCAGCAGGTAGAGGTTGGGGCTGTCGGGCGGCAGAACGAAGGGCACGATGCTGTGCTTGAGCTGCTCGATGACGACGCACTTGGTCAGCGCGCCGAGGTCCTGGCCGCCGAACTCTTCGGGCACGTCGATGCCCCACAGGCCGATGTCTTGGGCCTTGGCCTGCAGGCCGGCTTCGATCTCGGGAGGCAGCGAGGGTTCGTCGCTGTAGCCGCGCTCGGACTCGCGCTTCAGCAGCAGCGGCTCGAGCGGCACCAGTTCGTTCTGTACGAAGCGCGACACGGTGTCGCGGATCATCACGATGTCTTCGGAGAGTTGGAAATCCATGTTCGTGTTTTTCAGCGCAGCTTGAAGCGCGGCAAGGTGATCTCGGGGGTGACGGGCTCGAACACGGCCTGCACCGCATCGCCGACCTTCGGCACATTGTTGGGCACACCGACGACGTTGCTGTACATGCGCGGCCCTTCCTCCAGCTGCACCAGCGCGACGTTGTAGGGCACGTCCTCCTTGAAGCCAGCGTGGTAGACCTGATGGAAGACGATGTACGAATAGATGTGGCCGCGGCCCGAGAGCGTGCGCCAGTCGAACGCGTACGACAGGCAGCGCGGGCAGACGTGGCTGATCGGGAAGCGCGTGTGGCCGCAGTCGGTGCAGGTCTGCATGCTCAGGCGCCCTTCGCGCGCGGCAGTCCAGAATGGACGGTTCTCGTCGTTCAGCGTCGGCAGCGGCTTGGCGTAGGGGAGGTGGTTCTCGTTCATTTCTCTTCAGCCCCTGCGCAGGATGTTGGCGTTGGCGCAGTTCAGCGCCTGCCCGCGGCCGGTGACCAGGCAGACCTCGGCGCCTTGCACCTGGCGCGGCCCGCATTCGCCGCGCATCTGGCGCACGCCCTCGACGATGTGCAGCCAGCCTTCCATGTACGACTCGGAGTGGTTGCCGCCCGCGGTGTTGACGGGCAGCTCGCCTCCCAGCCGGATGCGCCCGTTCTCGACGAACGAACCGGACTCCCCCACCTTGCAGAAACCACCGTGTTCGAACCACAGCAGCACGCTGCTGGTGAAGTTGTCGTAGAGCTGCGCCACGTCGATGTCCTTGGGGCCTACACCGGCCATCGCATAGGCGTCGTTGACGGCCAGCTTCTGGTGCGGCACGTACCACCAGTCCTCGTGGTCCATGTTCCGCGTCGTGTAGGCCTGGCCCATGCCGGAGAGCAGCACGACGGGCTTCTTCAGGTCACGCGCGCGTTCGGGTGTCGTGACGATGAAGCAGACGCCGCCGTCGGAGATCAGGCAGCAGTCCAGCAGGTGCAGCGGCTCGACGATCCAGCGCGAGGCCTGGTGGTCCTCGATGGTGATCGGTGTGCGCATCACCGCGTTGGGGTTCAGCGACGCGTGGTAGCGGCAGGCCACGGCGATCTCGCCCAGTTGGCGGCTGGTTGTGCCGTACAGCGCCATGTGGCGGCTGGCGGTGATGGCGCTGTTGGCAGCCGCCGCCATGAAGCCCCAGATGCCCCACGAATCTCCCCAGCCCGAGGCGCGGTTGAACTTGTTGCCGCCGGTTGCAGCGGCGTCGCCGAAGATGCAGGCCACGTAGTTAGCCATGCCGGCGTTGACGGCCAGAGCCGCCTGCTGCAGCAGCGCGCCGGCGGTGCCGCCACCCATGTTCATGCTGCCGGTGTAGCGCGGGTCGATGCCCAGCGCCTCGCCAACACGCAGGTAGTTCAGCGCCGCTTCGGGCGCGGTGGTGCCGGGCATCGTCAGCAGGCCGTCGATCTGGCTCTTGTCCAGGCCGCAGTCGTCGAGCGCGCGCTTGAAGGCTTCAACGGCCAGCGACAGCGGTGTCGAGCCTGGCAGCTTGCCTTGCGCGGTGGCGCCGACGCCGGCGATGGCCGTCTTGTCACGGAGGGGGTGCATGCGGTAAACGTCTCCTCTCAGGCGCCGCGGAACTTGGGCGCGCGTTTTTCGGCGAAGGCGGCGCGGCCTTCGATGCGGTCTTCGCTGGCGTACAGCAGGCCGAAGGCCAGGCGCTCGGCGTCCAGGCCACGTGCCAGCGGAATCTCACCGGCATCGCGCACCAGGCGCTTGACGGCGCGCACGGCCAGCGGTGCGTTGGCGGCAATGCGCTCCGCGATCTGCATCGCCTGCGGCAGCAGCTGTGCGGGGTCGTAGACACGGCTGACGAGTCCGATGCGCAGCGCCTCGGTGGCGTCGCAGCGGTCTCCCGTCAGCAGCATCAGCATCGCGTCGGACGCGCCCACCGCACGCGGCAGCCGCTGCGTGCCGCCGGCACCGGGGATGCTGCCCATCTTCACTTCCGACAGCCCGAACTGAGCAGCACTGGATGCGATGCGGATGTCGCAGGCCAGCGCGAGTTCCAGCCCGCCGCCGATGGCGTAGCCGTTGATCGCGGCGAGCAGCGGCTTGTCGAACTCCATGCCGGCCGTCATCGCCGCCGTCGTGCCGCCGTAGTGCTGGCGCGCGAAGCTGTCGGTGGCTGGCGGAGTCTTCTTCAGGTCCGACCCGGTGCAGAAGGCCTTCTCGCCCGCACCGGTGAGGATGGCCACGCGGATGCGTTCGTCGTCCCGCACCTGCTGCCAGGCGGTGAGCAACTCGGCGCGCATGCCGGGGTCGATCGAGTTCATCGCCTCGGGGCGGTCCAGCGTGACGACGGCCACGTGGCCGTGTACTTCCAGACGCACGCTCATCGCAGCACTCCTTCGCTTTCGAGCGACGCGTATTCCGCGTCGTTCACGTCCATCAGCTCGCGCAGCACCTCGCGCGTGTGTTCGCCCAGGCGCGGCGCCGGCCCTTGCAGGCCCACGGGGGTGCGCGAGCAGCGGAACGGCGGCATGTTGTAGAGCGCGCGGCCCATCTCGGCGTGGTCCAGCGCGAGCCAGTGGCCGCGGTGGGCAAGCTGCGGGTCGTGGTGGATCACATCTGAGGCGTTGTTGACGACGCCGGCCGAGACACCTCGCGATTGCAGCCTGGCCATCAGGTCCTCGGCCTTCCAGCTTGTGGTGGCCGTGGCGATGGCGGTGTCGATCTCGTCGGCGTCGGCGCGGCGGCCTTCGGCCCCTGCCCAGCGCGCGTCGGCCGCCCATGCGGGCTGAGCCAGGGCATTGCACAGCTGCAACCAGCCCGCATCGTCGGCCACGGCGATCGCGATCCAGCGATCGTCGCCTTGGCACGGGTACACGCCGTGGGGTGCCAGGATGGCGTGGCGGTTGCCCTGGCGCGTCTGCACGCGGCCATTGACGGTGAGGTCCAGCAGCGTCGGACCCAGCAGCGCGACGGTGGGCTCCACTTGCGCCAGATCGATGGACTGGCCCTGCCCGGTGCGCCGGCGGTGGCGCAGCGCCGCGAGCAGCGCGAAAGCCGCATGGCAGGGGTTCGGTATGTGATCGGGGTAGTTCGTGCCGGTGCCCGCGGGTTCGCGGTCGGGCAGGCCGCTGAGGTCGTGCAGCCCGGTCAGCGACACCATGCTGGCGCCATAGCCCAGGTAGTCTCGTTCCGGCCCTTGCGCGCCTTGCATCGACATCGCGAGGTAGATGATGTCGGGCTTCATCACCTTCACCGCCTCGTAGCCGAGGCCGAACTTGTCCATTACGCCGGGGGTGAAGTTGTTGGCGACGATGTCGCTCTTTTCGATCAGCCGCCGCACCAGCGCCAATGCGCGCGGGTGCTTCATATCCACCGTGATGCTGCGCTTGCTCGTGTTGCGGTCGGCGAAATAGCCGCTGCGATTCACCCCTGGCACGCCGTCGCGGTAGGGCGCGGCCATGCGCAGCGAATCCAGGCGCTGCGCGCTCTCGATCTTCACGACCTCGGCGCCCATGTCGGCGAGGATCTTGGTCGTGTACGAGCCGGCGCCGAGCCAGCAGAAGTCGGCGACGCGGATGCCGGCCAGCGGCAGAGGAGGGCTGCCCATCACGCGGCCTCCGTCAGCAGTTCGGCGTTGTGCTCGCCCAGTTTCGGCGCACGGCAGCGTTGCCGCCAAGGTGTCGCGGACAGCTTGTAGGGCGCGCCGGGCATGCGCAGGTCGCGCCCCCCCAGGGCCTTTGCCAGCTCGACGAAGTGGCCGCGACTTTGCAACTGGCGGCTCTCCAGCAGATCGGCCGGCGAGCTGACCGGCGCGATCGGTATCTGCCGCGCCTGACCCGCGTGGTACAGCGAGGCCTTGGTGCGCTGCATCGCCCAGGGGGCGAACACCTCGTTGAAGATGCGCTTGGCTTCGTCCGACTGCAGGTGCTGCACGGTGTTCCACGCATCGCCGCGCAGGCGCTCGACGCCGGCCATGCCTTCGTCGGCGAACCACTGCAACGTGCGGCCCCAGAACTTGTTGGCACCGATGCCACCGGCCATCAGGAAGACGTGGCCGTCGCGGCAGGCGTAGACGCCGGTGCCCGCGAAGCGCTGCTCGCCAGCCCAGCGCCTGCGCACGGTGCCCTCCAGGTCGAGGAACTGCACCGCGTTCTCCAGCCCCAGCACGATCGATTCCTGCATCGACACGTCGACGTGTTCGCCGCGGCCGCTGGCCTCGGCCTGCCAAAGCGCCAACATGCCCGCCACGGCGCCGTAGAGGTTGGCGCACAGCAGCGCCTGGTCGCCATGCACCCGCATCGGCGCGGTGTCGGGGTAGCCGCCGAGGTAAAGCATGCCGCCCAGCGCCAGCGCCACGATGTCCTCGGCCACGTACTGCGCGTACGGGCCGGTCTGGCCGAAGGGCGTGATGCTGAGCATCACAAGGCCCGGCTGCAGCGCGGACAGCGCCTCGAAACCCAGGCCGCGCGCGTCCATGACACCGGGGCGTTCGGTCTCGATCAGCAGATCGGCACCCGCCACCAGGCGCCTGAGCTGCGCCTGACCGGGCGCGCTGTCGAGGTCCAGCGTGACACCGCGCTTGCTGGTGTTGTGGTACGCGAAGGCGAGGCTGCGTTCGAGGCCGGGCCGGTCGTCCAGGAACGGGGGCTGCTGGCGCAGCGCGGTGCCACCGGGCGGCTCCACCAGCACCACGTCGGCACCCAACTCGGCAAACAGCTTGCCGGCGTAGTTGCCCATCGCGCCCGAGAGATCCAGCACCCGCAACCCATCCAGGGCACCAGGTTTGCAGTACAAGTCCATATTATGGGTGTCGTGAGCTGATTTCGTCAGGCGTCAAGTATAGGTACAGCCCTATGTTGAATGTCAATTACCCGTGTGATAGCCTTCGATCATTCCTTTTCGGTTGTTCAAAAGAGTCCAAATAGTGGATTAAGTAGAGGAGACATTCGAATGAAGCGATGGATCGCGGCGCTGTGCGCCGGCCTGTTGACCTTGGGCGTGCAGGCGCAGGGTTCGCAGCCCACGCTGCGCGTGGTGGTGCCCTATGGCCCGGGTGGCGGCACGGACATCCTGGCCCGGCTGATGGCACCTCAGCTCGGCGCGCTGCTGGGGCAACAGGTGGTGGTGGAGAACAAAGGCGGCGCAGGCAGCCGCATCGGCACCCAGGACGTGGCGCGCGCCGCACCCGACGGTCAGACCCTGTTGTTCGTGGACACCGCGTTCACGACCAACCCCAGCCTCTACGCCAAGATGTCCTATGACTCGGTACGAGACTTCGCGCCCGTGTCCCTGCTGGCTTCGGCGCCAGTGATCCTGGTCGTGCATCCGTCGATGCCGGCCCAGAACCTGAAGGAGCTGGTGGCACTGGGCAAGAAGAAGCCGCTGCAGTCGGCATCGTCCGGGCCCGGCAGCGCCACCTCGCTGGGAACCGACCTGTTCGCGTCGGTGGCCGGCATCCAGATCCAGCAGATTCCCTACAAGGGCGTGGGCCCGGCGATGGCCGACGTGCTGGGGGGGCAGGTGCCGATGATCGTCACCGGCATCAGCTCGGCCAAGCAACACGTGGACGGCGGCAAGCTGAGGGCCATCGCCGTCACCGGCGACAAGCGGCCGGTTTCGATGCCGAACGTGCCCACGTTCACCGAGGCTGGCGTGCCCGGCGTCGAGGCCGCGTCGTACTGGGGCGCACTCGCGCCCGCGGGCACACCGTCCGCCACTATCGAGAGGCTCAGCCGTGCGATGGCGCAGGTGATCCGCATGCCCGAGATCTCGCAGAAGCTGGGCGAACTGGGATTCAACCCCATCGGCGGCACGGCGGAAGAGTTCCGCACCAACATCCAGACGGAGACCGCGCGCTGGGCCGCGGTCATCAAGGCCACCGGCGTGAAGCTCGAAGACTGAACCGGCGCGCGAAGCGCCACAAGGCGCTTCGCGCCAGGCCCCGGGGCCGAGCGCGATCCCGCGCGCGAGGCCTGCCACGGCCGGACATCGCTACCCATTGGACAAGGATCACGACAATGCCAAGAACCTACCAGGACCTCATCGTCGAACACCGCGAGCATGTCGCCCGCATCACCATCAACCGGCCCAAGTCGTACAACGCCTTCACCGGCGACACCCAGCGCGAGTTGACGCTCGCCATCGAGGAGGCGGGGGCCGACCCGACGATCGGCGTCATCGTGCTCACCGGCGCCGGCGACAAAGCCTTCTGCGCCGGCGGCGATGTCGCCTGGGAGAAAAACGCAGGCAAGGACCGCACGATCCTCGAGCCCTACAACCTGCACGTCACGATCTCGCGCTGTCCAAAGCCCGTGATCGCGCGCGTCAATGGCTACGCCATCGGCGGGGGCAACCACCTCGCCTACTACTGCGACTTCACGATCGCGGCCGACACGGCCATCTTCGGCCAGAACGGCCCGCGAGTGGGCAGCCCGCCAGGCAGCCCGGTGGTCAGCTACCTGGCGCGCGTCATCGGCCACAAGCGGGCGCGCGAGATGTGGATGCTGTGCCGCAAGTACAACGCCCAGCAAGCCATGGAGTGGGGGCTGGTGAACGCGGTGGTGCCGATGGACCAGCTCGACGCCGAAGTGCAGAAGTGGTGCGACGAGATCCTGAGCCTGTCGCCCACCTGCCTGCGCGTCATCAAGGCGGCGTTCGTCGGCGAGTTCGAAACCATCCTCGGCCAGGCCGACGTGCACCGCCGCCACCTCGTGGCGCCCGACTTCTGGAGCACCGAGCAGAAGGAAGGCACCACCGCCTACGCCGAGAAGCGCAAGGCCGACTTCAAGCAGTTCCTGCGCTGAGACCCGAAAGGCGTTTGCAAGATGAGTTCCCCGCTGTCGCACATCCGCGTGCTCGACCTGAGCCGCCACCTCGCCGGGCCCTGGGCGGCCCAGATGCTGGCCGACCTGGGCGCCGATGTCATCAAGGTCGAGAGGCCGAAGGTCGGCGACGACATGCGCCACTTCGGCCCGCCGTTCGCGAAAGGCCCCGACGGGCAGGAGACCAAGGAGAGCCCATTCTTCCTTGCCGCCAACCGCGGCAAGCGTTCGGTGACGATCGACATCGCGTCGAAGGAAGGGCAGGCGCTGATCCGCCGCATGGTGCAGCACTGCGACGTGGTCATCGAGAACTACCGCGTCGGCACGCTCACGCGCTACGGTCTGGGTTACGACGACCTGAAGGCGATCAAGCCCGACCTCGTCTACTGCTCGGTCACCGGCTTCGGGCAGGCGGGGCCGTACAAGGACCACGCCGGCTACGACGCCATCTTCCAGGCCATGAGCGGCATCATGAGCGTCACCGGCGTACCCGACGGCGAGGCCGGCGGCGGCCCGCTGAAGACCGGCATGGCCGTCAGCGACATGTCGGCGGGCTTGTACTCCAGCATCGCGCTGCTGGCCGCGCTGATGCACCGCGAGCGCACCGGCGTTGGCCAGCACCTCGACATGGCGTTGCTCGACACCAGCATGGCCTTGCTGGCGGTGGAGAACATGCGCCACCTGCTGCTGGGCGAAGTGCCGCAGCGCCTGGGCCACGTCAGCCGCAATATGGTGCCGGCACAGCAGTTCGAGTGTGCCGATGGGTACTTGATCCTGTCGGTCGGTACCAACGATCAGTTCCAGAAGCTGATGGTCATCATGGGCCAACCCGAGCTCGGCACCGACGAACGCTTCGCTACCAACACCGCGCGCCGCAAGCACCGCGACGTGCTGCTGCCGCTGCTGGAGCAGCTGTTCCGCACGCAACCGGTGGCGCACTGGATCTCGCAGCTCGGCGCCGCGGCCATCCCCAGCGCACCGGTGAACCACATCGGCCAGGTCTTCCAGGACCCTCATGTGCAGCAACGGGGCATGCGGAAGGAGATTGACCACCCGACCGTGGGGCGCATGCCGCTGCTGGGCAACCCGATCAAGTTCTCGGTCACGCCGGTGCAGTACCGCCGCGCCCCGCCGACGCTTGGGCAGCATACGGCCGAGGTGTTGCGCGAGTTTGCGGGTGCCGACGACGCGCAGCTGCAGGCGCTGGCCGACAAGGAAGTGATCTGAAATGACCTCGTCGCTCTTCTCGCCGTTCCGCCTGCGCGACGTGCACTTCCGCAATCGCGTGATGGTGTCGCCGATGAACCAGTACACCGCGGTGGACGGCGTCGCCGGCGACTGGCACTTCGCCCACCTGGCGCAATTCGCTCTCGGGGGCGCAGGCTTCGTCTGCATGGAAGCGACGAAGGTCGAGCGGCGCGGCATGGGCAGCCTGGGCGACATCGGCCTGTGGTGCGACGAACAGGTGCCGCCGCTGAAGCGCATCGTCGACTTCATGCATGCGCAGGGCGCGGTAGCGGGCATCCAGCTCAACCACTCGGGGCGCAAGGCGGGCACGCTGCGGCCGTGGGAAGGCTTTGGCCCACTCACGCGCGAGCTGCATGAACAACACCTGGGCGAGTACCCAGGCGTCGGGCCTAGCGCGATCCCCTTCCTCGAAGGCTGGGCCGTGCCGCGCGAGATGGACGAAGGCGACATCCGCCAGGCCATCGCCGCCTTCGGCCAGGCCGCGCGGCGTGCCGAAGCTGCCGGCTTCGACGTCATCGAGCTGCATGGCGCACACGGCTACCTGGTGCACCAGTTCCTGTCACCGCTGTCCAACCAGCGCAGGGACGGCTGGGGCGGCAGCCTCGACAACCGCATGCGCTTCGCGATCGAGACGGTGCAGGAGGTGCGCCGCCACTGGCCGGTGCACAAGCCGCTGGGCTACCGCATCTCGGCACAGGACGAAGAAGGCTGGACGCTGGACGACTCCGTGGTGCTGGCCAGGGCGTTGAAGGCCGCGGGCGTGGACGTCATCGACTGCTCCTCCGGCGGCATCAACGCACGTTCGAAGAACATGTCGACGCAGGCGCGTGCGCAGCAGCTGGGGTTCCAGGTGCCGCTTGCCGAACACATCCGCCGCCATGCCGACATGCCCACCATCGCGGTCGGCCTGATCCTGCACGCACGGCAGGCCGAGGACATCATTGTCAAGGGCCGCGCCGACTTCGTCGCGCTGGCGCGCGAGATGCTGATCGACCCGTACTGGGCCGCGCACGCGGCGCGCACGCTGGGCGTGGACCCGGAGTTCAAGCAGTGGCCCAAGCCCTACGGCTGGTGGCTGGATAGGCGCGAGAAGGCGGGCTACGAGCGCCACGGAAAGGACGTGGCATGAGCGAGTCGACGCTACCGGCCGACACCACGCGCCGCCTGGCGACATGGGTTGCAGGCTTGCGCTACGAGGACCTGCCGGCCGAGGTGGTGGCGGTCGCCAAGCGCCAGATCCTCGACACGCTGGCGGTGGCCTGGGCCGGCACACGTGCCGATGCGATCGAGCCGCTGCGCAGGCTCATCGGTGGTCTTGGCGGCGCGCCCGAGGCACCTGTGTGGTGCTACGGCGAGCGCTTGCCTGCCACGCAGGCTGCGTTCCTGAACGGCATGCTGGCCTCGGCGCTGGACTACGACAGCCTGCACGACCGCGCCACGGTGCACCCCGACGTGGTGACCCTGCCCGCAATCATGGCGCTGGCCGAGCAGCGGGCGGCCAGCGGCCGAGAGCTCATCACCGCGCTGGTGGCGGGCGACGAGCTTCTGGTGCGCCTGGGGCTGGCGGCACGCAGCCACCCGGGCTGGTTCTACTCGTCCGCATTCGGCGTGTTCGGTGCCGCTGCTGCCGCGAGCCGGCTGCTCGGCCTGGGCGCTGACCAGACTCTGCATGCGCTGGGCATTGCGATGAGCCAGGCCGCGGGTACGCAGCAGGCGCTGCTCGAACGCAGCCTAACCAAACGTCTGCAGACGGCCTACGCCGCGCGTGCGGGCGTTGAGTCGGCGCTGTTTGCCCAGGCTGGTGTCACCGGCCCGGCCCAGCCGCTGGAAGGCGCCAGCGGGATTCAGGCGCTGTACACCGGCTTCGAGGCCGGAGAACTGCTGGGTGACCTGGGCACGCGGTACGCCATCACCGGCATGACGCTGAAGAAGTACGCGAGCTGCATGTGCAACCACGCGCCCATCGAGGCTACCCTGCAGCTGGCGGCTCGACATCATTTGCGCGCTGCCGATGTGGCGGCGTTGAAGGTGACGATCTCTCCCTTCATGCACCGCCTGACCGGGGCGCCGTTCGAGCCTGGCGACAACCCGCAGGTCAGCGCCCAGTTCAGCGTCCAGTACTCGGTGGCCAGTGCGCTGCTGCGCGGCCGATTCGAGGTGCGCGACATCGAACCTGCCGCCGTGCTGGAGCCGGAGGTGCTGGCGCTGGCTGCACGCGTGCAGGTGCAGGTCGACGCGACGGCCGGCAAGTTCGTGCCCGCCGTGCTGGAGCTGCGCACCCATGGCGGTGCGACGCACACCCTGACGGTGGACACGCTGCCCGGCACACCCGCGGCGCCGCTGTCTGAGGCGGCGTTGCACCACAAGGCGCTGGCTGGGTTCACCTCAGCGGCGAAAGCCATGGATGAGGTGCATGCACTCGGGCTGATCGCGCGATTGCAGGCCTTGGAGCACACCCCTGACGTGCGCGGCCTGCTCGGCTGACGCCATCCAGGCCCAGGCCCCCCAGAGGGCCGGGCTCATCACCTAGGAGACAAGCATGAATCCCCTGAAGAGAATGTCCCTGGCCGCGCTCAGCGCGGCACTCCTGGCCCTGTCGGGCAGCGCCTGGTCGCAGACGCCGCCCTGGCCGAGCAAGCCCATCCGCATCGTCGTGGCGTACGGGCCGGGCGGGCAGACCGACATCGTTGCCCGGGTCATTGGTGAGAGGCTGCAGCAGCGCCTGGGGCAGCCCGTGCTGGTGGAGAACCGCGCCGGCGGCGGAGGCAACGTGGGCACCGACCACGTCGCCAAGTCGGCCCCCGACGGCTACACGCTGGCCATGGCGGCCATCAGCAACTTCGGCGCCAACCCCGCGCTGTACCCCAAAATCCCGTACGACCCGCTGAAGGACTTCGTGCCGGTGGCACACGCCATCTCCACCAGCAATGTGCTGGTGGTGCACCCGTCGTTCCCTGCACGCACGCTGCCGGAACTGATCGCGCTGGCCAAGGCAAAACCAGGGGCGCTGAGCTACGCCAGTGCCGGAGCCGGCACGTCGATCCATCTCTTCATGGAGGTGCTCAAGCTGCGCGCTGGCCTGGACATCACGCACATCCCCTACAGAGGCAGCGCGCCGGCGCTGCAGGACGTGGTGGGCGGCCAAGTGCCGATGATCTTCGACTCGATGCCTTCGGCCTTCCCGATGGTGAAGGCCGGCAAGCTGCGCGCGCTGGCCGTCAGCAGCGGAACGCGCTCACCCGTCGCGCCGGACGTGCCCACCGTGGCGGAGCAAGGCGTGGCCAACTTCGATCTGGTGTCGTGGATCGGCTTCGCCGCACCGGCCGGCACGCCCGACCCCATCGTGCAGAGACTCAACGGCGAGATCAATGCCATCCTCAGGATGCCCGAGGTCGTTGCGCGATTCAATGAGCTGGGCGCGCAGACGGTGGGCGGCTCGACGGCCAGTTTCGATGCCTTCATCCGCCAGGAGATTGCGACATGGACAGACGTGGTCAAGAAGGCAGGCATCACCGCCGACTAGGCTCCATCCGGTAGCGGACCCGGAGCCGCTACCATCCGAGACCCGCTCGTTTCTGCCGAATGCCGCGCACCAAGACCACTCCCGCCGGCCCCGTTGCCAAGCCCCCGGGCACCCAGAGCATCCAGCGAGTCGTCGGCCTGCTGCGGGAACTGGCCTCCCACAACCGGACCGGGTTGAGGCTGGTGGACCTGGTGCAGGCCGCCGGGCTCGAGCAGCCCACCGTCCACCGGATGCTGAAGTCGCTGGTGGCCGAGGGGCTGGTGATGCAGGATGCCCAGACCAAGCGTTACTTTCTTGGCCAGGCGCTGTACGAGTTTGGTCTGGCGGCCGGCCAGCGCTTCGGGCTGCGCACGCTTTGCGAACCAGTGCTTGAGAGCCTCGCACGCGAGACCGGCGACACGGTGTTTCTGACGGTGCGCAGCGGCGATGAGGCGGTTTGCCTGGATCGCCGAGAAGGTGCATCTCCGATCAAGATCTTCACTCTTGCGGTGGGCGACCGGCGCCCGCTCGGCATCGGTGCAGGAAGCCTGGCGTTGCTGGCGGCATTGCCTGACGAAGACGTCCGACGCGTCATCACGACTCAAGTGCCTCGTTCAGCAACGCTGGGCGAGTCCAACGCTCCTGCGCTGCTGGAGCGCGTGCAGACCACGCGCGCGCTTGGCTACGTCCTTCACGACGTGCGCCACTTTGAAGGCGTCAGAGCAGTTGGCGTGGCGGTGTTGGATGCCACCGGACAACCAGTCGCCGCGCTCAGCCTGTCCACGTTGGCGGCACGTCTGAGCGGCGAGCTTTTGCAGGAGCGGCTGACTTCGCTGCGGCAACACGCGAAGTCGATTGAGCATTTGCTGAAGTAGTTTTTGGAGCCGTACTGAGATTGCTTCAGAGCGCACTGCATCACGGCAGTGCGCGCCTTGCAGCGACGATCGATCTGAGACCCAAGCCTGCCAGGCACACTGCAAGATGCGGGCTGCCGCGACGTCACTCCGTTGAGCATCCGCTTGCACCAGCAGCGGTCATCAAGCGTCCGTGCGTGACGGACCGCTTTCGGTCTCGTGCATCTGGCGTACGCGCAACATCGACTAGGTGTTTGATCC
>JAHBZQ010000003.1 GCA_019635355.1 Rhizobacter sp.
GTATGCGTCCGGCCAAGTCACCTTGACGCCGAGCGCGGAACTCGCGTCGTTGCTCAAGAAGCGGCCGACCAGCGATGCGGCAGCAGCTCTTCGATGCGGCTGGCTGGATGCGTCGGCAACCGCTCGAGCACATCCTTGAGGTACGCGTAGGGGTCGTGCCCGTTGATGCGGGCCGAGTGCAGCAAGCTCATGATCGCCGCGGCCCGTTTGCCAGCGCGCAGGCTGCCGGCGAACAGCCAGTTCGCCCTCCCGAGGGCAATCGGCCTGATGTGGTTCTCGACCCAGTTGTTCGAGATCGGCACGTCGCCGTCGTCGACGAAGCGAGTGAGCTCCTTCCAGCGCTTGAGGCTGTAGTCGATGGCTTTCATCGTGGCCGACCCGGTCGGCACCAGTTGCCGCTGGGCTAGCAACCAGCGATGGAAGACGGCGAGCACTCGTCGTGACTTGCGCTGCCGGATCCGTCTTCGCTCGTTGCTGGGCAGTGTCTCGATCTCGCGTTCGATGCGGAACAAGCTCTGGTGGTACCGCAGCGCCTGGTGGCCAACCTCGCTGCGGTGGTTGGCCCACAGGTCGTTGAACTTCCTGCGGGCGTGCGCCATGCACTGGGCCGAGGTCACACCCTTCTCGAAGCAGGCGCTGTAGCCGCTGAACCCGTCGGTGACCAGCGTGCCTTGCCAGGCGGAGGGCGTGTCCAGGCGCAGGAACTCGCGCACGTTCTCCCCACTGCGGCTTTCGCTGAACTCGAACACGACCGCCTTGACCGGGTTCGTGCTCGGGGTGCAGTACGACCAGATGTAGGCCCGGTGCGTCTTGCCGTCGCGCAGGTGCTGCGGCTTGAGCATCGCCACCGGCGTCTCGTCGGCGTGCAGCACGACGTGGCGCCGCAGCTCGTTGGCCAGCGCCTGCACCAGCGGCTGTAGCTGCGCTCCGCACTCGCCGACCCACTGCGCCAGGCTTGATCGGGCTATCAGGTGACCGGCCCGCTCGAAGATGTGTTCCTGACGGTACAGCGGCAGGTGATCGAGGAACTTGGCCACCAGCAGGTGGGCCAGCAGGCCAGCGGTCGGGATGCCCTTGTCGATGACGTGCGCTGGCACCGGCGCCTGCACGATCTTCTCGCAGCACCGGCACGCCCACTTGCCGCGCACGTGGCGCTCGACGGTGAAGACGCCGGGCTGGTAGTCCAGCTTCTCGGCCACGTCCTCGCCAATGCGCTGCATCGGCTGCCCGCAGCCGCAGGTCGTGTCCGCCGGTTCGTGGGCGACGTCGCGGCGCGGCAGGTGCGGCGGCAGCGGCGCGCGCTTGGGCGTCTTCTTCTCGGTCTTGTCCTTGTCGCCTGCCTGGCCGCGCTCGCGCTTGAGTTCTTGGTCCAGTTCAGCCAGGTCGCTGTCCAGCGTCTCTTCGAGCAGGCTCTTCTGCTCGGGTGACAGCGTGCTGGCGAAGCGCTCGCTGGTGGCGGCGAACTTCAGCCGCTTGAGGATCGCGTTCTCGTGCGTGAGCTTGTCGATCAGCGCCTGCTTGAAGGCGGCGTCGCGGTCACGCTGCGCGATCAGCTCGTCCTTGGCTCGGATCTCGGCCAGCAGCGTCAGCATCGCCTGCCGCGTCTGCGGATCCAGGGCGTCCAGCTGCTCTGCGCTGATCATGGACAGCCATCGTGCCGCGTCGGCCGTCGCCGCGCATTGGCACATTCGGCAATTGCACGCCGCCGCCTCAGATCACGCGGATGATGCCAGCCTCGCCCAGGCGCTGCCAGGGCAGGCCGAGCACCAGTGCGTCGAACTGCGCGCGGGTCAGGTTCAGGGTGCTCGCGCCGTCAACCGGCCACACGAACTTGCCGGCGTTGAGCCTTCTGGCGGCCAGCCACACGCCGATGCCGTCGTGCACGAGGACCTTCATGCGGTTGGCGCGGCGGTTGGCGAAGAGGTAGGCGTGGTGAGGATGCGCCGCGCCGAAGGCACCGACCACGCGCGACAACGCGGCCTCCGTTCCCAGCCGCATGTCCATGGGTTGCACCGCCAGCCACACGGCGTCGACACGGATCACTTCAGCAGCTCGCGAACGAAGCCGGCCAGGTCACCCAGCGCGTGCTCGGGCCAGGCTACGCTCACCGTCACGGCTGCGCGTCGGATCTCCAGGCGGACTTCGGTCTTCACCTCAGATGCGGCAGGCGCTGGCAACGCAAGCGGTACGAACTCGGCAGGAGCGGGACGGTCGGCCGCAGCTACAGCGACCAGCGGCGCTCCCTGGCGTTGCCGAGCCAACTGCCGCCAGCGGTGCACCACGTTGTCGTTGATACCGTGCGCCATCGCCACCTGCGCTACGGAGGCCCCAGGCTCCTCACATTGCGCCAGCACCATCGCCTTGAACTGCGTGCCGTAGCGACGCCGGGTCTTGCCGCTCTCGCTTGTCATCGTGTCCACCTATCCCTACGTGGACACGATCCTTCAGGGTCGCCTACCGAGATTCAAGATGACTTTGCCGGACGGAT
>JAHBZQ010000004.1 GCA_019635355.1 Rhizobacter sp.
GCCGCCCCGCAGCGGGTGCTCCCACGCGAACGGCTGCTGGACCTGTCCCGACTGCACAACGACGAGGTCTACGACCGCACCATCGACGTGCAGGTCGGCCGCCTGCGGCGCAAGCTGGCTGCCAACGGCGGTGAAGAGCTCATCGCGACCGAACGTGGAGCAGGCTACGTCTTCACGTCGACCGTCGAGGCCTTGCGTTGATGCGCCGACTGGACACCGGGCGCTCCAGCCTAGAGCGCTGGCTCGAAGCTGGGCTGACCACGGTCTTCCTGCTGGCGCTCGCTGTCAACCTCGGCAACGCCGCACTGCGGGCGTTGCTCGACACGAGCATGGTCTGGGGTGACGAGCTGCAGCAGTACGCGCTGGTGTGGCTGGCATTCATGGGCGCTGCGCTGGCGACGGTGCAGAACAGCCACCTGCGTGTGGACGTCATCCGCACGCGATTGCCGGCGGCAGCTGGCCGAGTCGTTCAATCCATGGAGGCCGTGCTGCTTCCCGTCCTGTGCGGCTTCGCCACGGTCGTTTCGCTGACCTACGTCGAGCGAATCGCCTCGCTCGGGGCACGCAGCGAGATGGCCGGGCTGCCGATGTGGCTGCCGCACATGGCGGTGACGTTGGGGTTCGGCCTCATGACGACCCTCGAGTTGCTGCGCCTTCCTCGAAAGCTTGCGGAGGCTCGGAAGTGAGTCTTGCGCTCACTGTCGTGCCCTTCGCTCTCTTGGTGCTGGGCTTTCCGATTTACGCCGTTCTCCTGGCCGCAAGTTGTGCAGCTCTGGTCCTCTCGCCAGACCTGCAGCTGCTCGCCCTTCACCAGAACCTGTTCGCGGGCGTCAACTCGCTGGCTCTGCTGGCGATTCCGTTCTTCATCTACGCTGGTGAGTTGATGGGGCGCGGCAGCCTGGCCGGCCGCCTCATCGACGTCGTCGACGCCGCGGCGCGCCCGGTTCCAGGGAATCTGGCGCTCACCACGGTCGGCAGCGCCACACTCTTCGGCGCGATATCCGGCGCAAGCGCGGCGACCGTCGCCACCATCGGACGCATCATGCATCCAACCTTGCTGCGGGCCGGTTACCCACCCACCTTCGCGGCCGGCCTGGTCACCACTGTCGGTGCGATAGACATCGTGATTCCGCCCAGCATCCCGATGATTGTCTACGCCATCGCGGCCAACGAGTCCGTGCCTCGCCTGTACGCCGCCGGGGTGCTGCCCGGGCTGCTGCTGGCGGCCCTGCTGGCCGTCTACGTTGTCGTGGCGGCGCGGCGCAGCGGCGTCGGCAAAGGTCGGCCCTTCGATGCTGCTTCGCTGTGGCACGCGGCCAGTCGTGCCACATGGGCGCTCGGTGCGCCGGTCATCGTGCTCGGGGGCATCTACGGCGGGTGGGTGTCGCCCACCGAGGCGGCGGCGCTTGGATGCGCGTACGCCGCTCTGGTCACGCGCTTGGTCTATCGCGAGCTCAGCGCGCGCGACGTGTTCGAGGCCGCATCCAGCACCATCCGCTTCTGCGGCCAGGTGCTCATCATCGCGGCGTGCGCCAATGTGTTCGGATGGCTGCTGACAGTCCAGCAGGTTCCGGTTGCCGTGGTCTCGTGGGTGAGCCAATGGGAACTCTCTCCATGGGCTTTGCTTCTGGCTATCAACATCCTGCTACTGGTGGTCGGTTGCCTGCTCGACCCCATTTCGGCCATTCTGATGCTCGCGCCGCTGCTGGTACCAGTCGCGCAATCGGCTGGCATCGACACGCTGCACCTGGGCATCGTCATGACGGTCAACCTGGCGATTGGGCTGTTCACCCCACCTTTCGGTGTGAATCTCTTCGTCGCCCAGTCCACGCTTGGGCTGCAGTTGCCGCTGTTGTATCGGAGCATCCTGCCCTTCCTCGGGGTCTACCTCATCGGCCTGGCCATCGTGACCTACGTCCCGTCGCTGTCGCTCCTGGGGCCCCAACTCCTGCTTGCACTGCCGGACTGAACATGAGCATCAACCGCCGACAGGCCTCGTCCTGGCTCCTGGGAAGCACGCTGGCAGCACCGGCCACAGCGGCCGAGCCGACGTTCATCATGAAGATTGGCAGCCCTGTGGCCGGGGATGCGTCCAATGAGTGGATGCGGCGCTTCAAGCAGGGCATCGAGCAGCGCCTGCCGAAGCAACTCCGCGTCGAGCTCTATCC